>JAVBSD010000019.1:0-6093 GCA_031547325.1 Victivallaceae bacterium
GCCGATCGGCGCGCCGAGCGGCATCACCGCCGCCGCCCCGGCTTCTTCGAGCCGCCGCGCCAGAACCGGATCGGCGTTGATGTAGGGCAGCACCACCAAATCCATGGCGACCAGCGCTTCGGCGGCCTTCAGCGTTTCCACCGGATCGGGCAGCAGATAGCGGGCGTCGGGGTGGATTTCCAGCTTGATCCAGCGGTAGCCGGCGGCCTTGCCCAGCCTGGCGATGCGGATCGCTTCCGCGGCGTCGCGGGCGCCGGAGGTGTTCAGCATCACCTCGACCCGGTCGCGCGGAATGACGCTCAAAATGTCGTCGTGCGCCGCGTCCTCCAGGTCGACCCGCGCCAGCGCGGTGGTCACCAGCTCGGAACCGGAAGCGGCGAGCGCCCGGCCGAAGTGATCTTTCGAGGCGAATTTGCCGGTGCCGAGAAAAAAGCGGCTGGAAAATTTCCGCCCGGCGATTACCAGATCTTTCATCTTATCCTTGCTCCTTGCCGGCGTGATCGGTGAAATCACCGAGTTGCCGGATCATTGTTTGGTCTTCCGTCACGCTGCGCCCGCGGGTGGTCAGGTAGCCGCCGGTCATCAGACTGTTGGGGCCGGCCAGCATCAGCAACCCCTGAAAATCCTTCATCGCGGTTTCGCGCCCGGCGGTGAATTTGATGGTCTTATCCGGATTGATCAGCCGGAAAATCGCAAAACACTTGGCCACGTCGGCCGGGGCCATGACCGGGAGTTTTTCCAGCGGCGTGCCGGGAATCGGCAGCAGGACATTCAACGGCACCCCTTCGACGCCGAGCTCGCGGACCGCCAGCGCCAGGCTGACCCGGTCGCGCCAGTCTTCGCCGAGGCCGATGATTCCGCCGCAGCAGATGGTCACGCCGTACTGCTGAAGGTATCGGATGGTCCGGATCTTTTCCTCAATCGTGTGAGTGCTGGAAATCAGCTCGCGATACCGTTCCGGCGCGGTCTGCAAGTTCATGTTGTAGCGCCAGGCGTGATGTTCGGCCAGCTTTTGCGCCGTCGCCTCGGAGAGAATGCCGATCGAAATACACAGCTTGAGCTCGGGCAGTTCGGCGTGAAGCCGGTCCATGATGTCGAGGATGCGCCGGAACTCCGGATCTTCAACCTCGGTATAGCCGATTCCGGAGGTCACGATGCCGTAGGCGCGGACGCCGGAAGCGAAGGCGGCCCGGGCTCCGGCGAGAATCTCCTCCACCGGCAGCAAAGGATAGGTTTCGATCTCGGTCGAATGATGCGCCGATTGGGAACAGAAACGGCAATTCTGGGAGCATTTTCCCGACTTGGCGTTGACAATCGAGCAGGCGATGATCTCCGGCGCGAACCGGTCGCGGACCTTGTTGGCCAGCGAAACCAGATCGAGAATGTCGCAGCCGTGGACGCCGAGCGCCAGGTCAAGCGCTTCGGCTTCGCTCAGAACTTCGCCGTCAAGCACCTTGGCGGCAGCTTCGATGGCATGATGTACTTTCATATTTCCTCTCCCAGCAGCAGCGCGGCCACCGTATTGGCTTCGACCGCCGCGGCGATGCCGACCCGCGGCGACTGCGGCGGCAGCCCTTGTTCACCCTCGACGCCGCGCTCGCCGTCGCCGGCCAGCCACAGCGATTCGCCAACCCGGCGCACCCTGATGTCATTGCTGCGCCCCCAGCCGGCGATGCCGCTGGCGGCGACGATTTTTTTCTTTCCGGCGAGCATCGCCATAATCAGCATCCGCTTGGCCCCGACCGTGTCCAGCGCCTCGACGACGATGTCGCAATCCCGGAAAAATTCCCCGGCCGCAACCGCGGTCAGCCGTTCCGAAAAAAGCGTCACCTCCAGCTCCGGCGCAATCCGGCGCAGGTTGGCCGCCAACGCCTCGGTCTTCAATTCCCCGACCTGGTCGGCGAAAAAAAACTGCCGGTTGAGGTTGCCCGGCGTCACCCGGTCGAAATCGGCGATCCGCAGACGCCCGATCCCGGCGCGCGCCAGATGCATGGCGCAATTCGAACCGAGGCCGCCGGCGCCGGCGATGCCGACGACCGCTCGCCCAAGCACGGCGCGCTCACGTTCGGAGAGCAAGGGGTTGACCGCCATAGAGCATTCACCCCCCGGCCACGATGCGGAAGAAATTCACCCGGTCGCCGGTGCGCAGAACCAGCCCGGCCCAATCGCCCCCGCACTCCACCACCTCGCCGTTGATTTCGACGATCGCCCCCTCCGGGCCGATGGCGTAGCGTTCGGCCACCCCCGCCAGGTCGGCGCCGTCATTCAATTCCAGCGCCCTGCCGTTGACAACTACTTCAATCATCCGGTTAATGTACCATGAATTCCGGATTTTTCAAGGCCGCCGGCGACGGAAGACGCGCCATATCGTCCGGATGATTTCGCCGCCCCACAGGATCGCCGAAGTCCCGACGATGATCGCCAGCCATTCATCCCAGGCCAGCGGCGCGGTCCGAAACAGATTCCCGCCCAGCTGCACCATCACCACCTGCCCCGCCAGAATTCCCGCGGCGATGCCCAGAAAAGCGCGGTTGTTGAGGATATGCCGAAAGATCGTCGACCCGCCGTCCAGGCATTTGGCGTTGAAGAGGTTCCAGAATTGCAGCATCACGAAGACGCTGAAAAATATGCTCTGCCAGCGCCGCTCCTCCGCCACCCCATACCCTTTCATCAGCAGCAGGAAGCCAATCAGCACCGCCAGGAACACCGCCGCCGTGCCGAGAATGGCGCGCCACATCGCCGGCGTCACGATGAAGGCGTCGTTGCGCCGGGGCGGCCGCTCCATCACCGCCGGGTCCGGCGGTTCGGTGGCCAGCGCCAGCGCCGCGAAGGTGTCCATGATCAGGTTGACCCACAGCATCTGAATCACCGTCAGCGGCATGGCGATCCCGATGAACGGCCCGAGCACGGCGATCGACAGCGCCACCACGTTCACGGTCAACTGGAAGACGATGAAGCGCTGAATGTTGCGGTAGAGCGAACGCCCCCACATCACCGCGTTGACGATGCTGTTGAAGCTGTCGTCGAGCAGGATGATGTCCGCCGCTTCCCGGGCGATCGCCGTCCCGGTCTTGCCCATGGCGATGCCGACGTCGGAATAATTCAGCGCCGGCGCGTCGTTGGTCCCGTCGCCGGTGACTGCGACCACCTCGCCGGAACGCTTCAGCGCCCGCACCAGCTTGAGCTTGTCGGCGGGCCTGGCCCGCGCCATCACCAGCAACCGGCGGGCGGCGGCTTCCGCTTCGGCGTCGTCCAGCGCCTGAAATTCGGCGCCGGTCAGAATCGCCCCCTCCCCGGGCGCTTCCGATTCCCACAGATGGACCTGCCGGGCGATCTCCCGCGCCGTCTCGGTGGTGTCCCCGGTCACCATTTTGACCGCGATCCCGGCCCGGCGGCATTCGGCGACCGCGTCCGGGACGTCGGAACGCACCGGGTCGGCGATCGCGACGAAGCCCATCCATACCAGATCGCGCGCCACCTGGTCCAGTTCCTCGCCGGCGGCCGGTTCGCGGCGCCAGGCGAAGCCCAGCGTGCGCATCCCCCGCGCCTGATAACGCCGCAGCTCCGCCACAATCAACGCGCGGTGCGATTCGGTCAGCGCGTCGTCGCCGCCGCCGCCGGTTTCGCAAAAAACGGAACGTTCGAGCAGAAATTCCGGCGCGCCCTTGGCCAGCAGAATCTCTCCCGCCTCCCCTTTGCCGTCTCTTCCGGCGGTCGCCATAAATTTGCGCTCGGTCGAAAAAGTCCAGCGCCGGGTGATGGCGAACTCCCCGCGCAGCGCCTCGTAATCATACCCTTCCCGGCGCAGCCACAACAAGAGCGCGCCTTCGGTCGGATTCCCCAACGGAACGATTTCGCCGGCTTCCCCGGCGGCCAGATTGGCGGTGGAGTTGGCCGCCATCGCCAGCGCGACGCGGCGGCCTTCCCGCTCGCCGCCGCTCTGCAGACGGGGAAATTCGACCGCCATGACCTCCATGCGGTTCATGGTCAGCGTCCCGGTCTTGTCAGTACAGATGACCGTGGCCGCGCCGATGGTTTCGCAGGCGTGCATCTTGCGCACCAGGTTGTTGTCGGCGGTCATCCGGCGCACGCTGTAAGCCAGGCTCAGGGTCACGCTCATCGCCAGCCCCTCGGGCACCGCGACCACGATCAACGTGACCGCGACCATGAAAAATCCGACGATGCGCGAAAACACCCCCGGAGCGGCCCATTCCGACGCCGGCAGCACTCCGGTCAGCCACAGCACGCCCAGTCCGGCCGCCGCGATGCCGATGCCGCAGCCGAGCGCGAAGATCCAGCCGCGCGCGCCGCCGCCCCAGATTCCGGTCAGGCGCAGGCGGCGGCCCCGCCACAGAGCGACGCCGTCGAGCACCACCGGCAGCCAGACCCGCATCAGCGCGGCGAAGACCGCCAGCGCCAGAATGCCGAAAATCAGCCACTGCGCGGCATCCTGGTGAATTTCACCGATCAGCACCGCGCGGACGACCAACGCGGCGAAGGTGGAGAGCGCCACCCCGAAGCCGATCACCCCGATCAGGTTGCCGAGCTTTTCCAACTGCCGCGCCAGCGGAGTCTTTTCCCCGGTGTCGATCGCCGCCGCGGTCGCGGTCCGCCCGATTTCGGTGGCGGAGCCGACCGCGGTGATTTCGATGTAACCGTAACCGTCGACCGCCGGCGTCCCGCGCAGCACCTGCCACTCGGGGTAGGCGGCTTCGCCGGAGGAGGCGGCGTCCTCTGCGGCGGGATGCTTGGCGACCGGGTCGGATTCGCCGGTCAGCCGCGACTGGTCGACCTGCAGATTGACCGCTTCGAGCACCCGGCCGTCGCCGGGGATTTCGTCGCCGGTCTCCACCAACACGACGTCGCCGACGACGATGTCCTTGCGGGCGACCTGGCACAAACGGCCGTCGCGGACGGCCTTGACCGGGATATCGTCATGCACCCGGTTCAGGACGTCGAATTCGCGTTCGGCCTTGAACTCGTTGGCGAAAGCCAGCCCGGTGGCGAGCAATACCGCGACGATGATGCCCGCGCCTTCCAGCCACTCGCCGGTAAAAATCGCAATTCCCGCCGCAACCAGCAAAATCCGAATCACCGGATCATCGAATTTTTCGCCCAACTGCCGCCACCACGGCTGGCGCTCCGGCGGCGCCAGCAGATTGACGCCGTGACGTTCGCGACTGGCCGCCACCTCCTCCAAAGTCAGGCCGCGCCATGGTCCACGATTGCGTTCTTCCTTCATCTCCATCCTCTCACTGCGATTCCACGCCCTTCCAGACGCCGCTGCAACTCCTCCGCGAACCCCGCTTCGGGCAGCCCGTTCAAATACAACCCGCCGTCCGGAGCCAGATCCAGCTCCCACTCCCGGCCCCGCGCCGCCGTCCACTCCGCCGCCGTCGCGGCGTAACGCGAAGTGAGACAATGAAAACGCTGATTGGCCGAGCCGCGCCACTTTTCTCCGTGATCGGCAGCCTCGATATACTCCCCGTCGACCGCCAGGTCGACCGAATCCAACACCCGCCGGTGGCCGGGCGAACTCCGCCATTCGCCGATCAGCCGCCCGGTATAAAGCATCACCGACAACTCCGACGCGCGCCGAAGCGCCTCCAGATATTCGGCCAGCGCCGCCGGGTCCTGCTCGTAAGGTTCGCCGCCGGAAACAGTCACGCCCTCGATCCCGGGCAACGCCAAGGTCCACCGCGCCAACGCCTCCGCCGTCCATTCCTCCGAAGCCGCGCTCCGGTTCATGCTCCGACCGACGCAGCCGGGACAGTCGCGCGAACACCCGTGCACCCAGACCACCGCCCGCCGGCCCGGCCCCAGCACCGCGCTGTTCTCCGCCAGCCGCGCTATCCGCAATACACTCATATGACCACGTCAATGGTTTTGGGCACGCGCCCGCTGGCGCGGCCGGCCAGCAATACGCGGTTCAGCCCAAAGGCTTGTGGGATAAACTGCCAAATCAATGCTCTTGGCGCGCGCCCGCTGGCGCGGCCGGCCCGGCTCCGAGCGGACTTTTGGGGGGGGCGTTGGGGCCCCAAAAGTGGGCCAAAGCCGACCGAAAATGCTGCGCCCGAGCACCCGCACGGGCGT
>JAVBSD010000175.1:0-10392 GCA_031547325.1 Victivallaceae bacterium
CGCGGCGGCCGACTATTTTTTGTTTTTTTATTTTGGCGAGGGGGATCAACGCACCTCGATCACAGCGTGAATGCGCACCCGATCCAACTCCAGCACCACATTCCCCCGCCCATCCGGCCTGACACTCAACGCCCCCTTCTCCAGCAACACCCTGGCCCGGCTGCCCGGAACCGTCAACCGGATCGGCCCCACCGGAAAGATTTCGTCGACCATGCCCTGATTGGGCAGGTTCGGCACGCCGCTCGAACGGTTGATCAGATGAATCTGCAGCTTGCCCTCCTTGCGGCGATAGGCAATGTCCACCGCCGCCGGAGCCTCCGCGGAAATCAGCCGGACCCCGGCTACCCGGCGCATCACCGAACCGATGAAGTCGCGGGTCCCGACGTAGCGGTTGGTGTGGTAGCAGGTCGCCGCATTGCAGGGAATCCAGCCGGCCCGGCCCTTGCCGCAACGGTTGACCAGCGCCGCCGCATAACCGGTCGGATTGACGCCGCTCGGGTCGGAGAGCGAAGCCAGCTCACGGGCCCCCGCCGCCTTGACCAGATCCCAGTCGCCGTACATCGGCGTCGTGCCGGTCTTGCCGGGCAGCGTGTGAACGACGCCCTCTTCATGACCCGCGACTTCGGCCCCGAAGAAATCCGCGCCGAAGCGTTCGGCCATGCCGGTCCCGACCGCCAGCAGCACCCCGCCGTCGCGGACGTAGGCGGTCAGCGCCGCCACCATCGCGTCGCTCATCCGGTCGGCCTCGGGCACCGCGACCGCCGGAAATTCCTCCAGCCGGCGCAGCAAGGCCCATTCGTCGAGAATGTCGACTCCGAAACCGGATTCGAGCAGCGCGAAAAGCAATCCGGCCGACGCCGCGACCGGAACCGGATGAAACAGGTTGTCGCCCTTCACTTTGCTGTAGATGTCGGCTTCGCTGTGCAGCAGCGCGATCTGCGGATGCGCCGCGTTGCCCGAGGCCAGCTTGAAACGCGGCCGCAGGAAACGCTTGACCTTATGCAGCTCGGCGAGCCGCCAGTCGATCAGCCGCCCGTCGCGCAGCGGCGTGGTTTCGTAGATCTGGACGTTGCCGCCGAAGCTCGCCAGCACCGCCGCCTCCTGCATCAGCATCTGAGCCGGCTTGAAGGCCCACGGCGAATCCGGCCGCTGCCAGCCGTTGCTGAGGAAGCTCCACAGCATGATGTCCCAGGGCTTGCCCCGCGTCGACAGGAAACGCGCTTCGCAGCGGCTCCCGTCGAGCCCCCAGTTCGGCGTGTTGTCCCCCGAAAGCCAGTCGACCGGCACCGTCGGCTCCCCCGGCGACTTGAAGGTGTAGAGCCAGTTCGACGCCACCTTGGCCTGCGGATTGGCCGCATGCGCCGCGTCGCAGTAGCGGGTCACGTAGTCGAGGAAACCCTGGCGCTGAAAACGCCACCAGCGCCCCCACTCCGGATCTTCGACCGAAACCGGAGCGGCCTCGAGGCCGGTTTCCAGCTTCCACGCCGCCATGCAGCGGGGGCAGTAGCACATCTCGACGCCCCAGAGGTCGCCGTCGACCCAGAAGCCGTCGACGCCGTAGCGGGTCAGGAGTTCGCGGAATTGCGGGATCAGCAGTTCTTCGAGGTAGGGGCCGCGCGGACACATTTTTTCCGAGGTTTTGCCCGCCGCGTCGACGCTCGCCCATTCGGGGAAACGCTCCGACGCCGCCTTGTCCCAGATGCCGGAATAGTGACAGTGCAGCGGCACCCCGAGCTTGCGGGTCGCCTCGCGCCACGCCTTCAGCGCGTCGTGTTTCAGCTTCGGCGGCAAACTGGAGGCCGGCAGCTTGGACTTCCAGCTCAGATAGCCCCCGTGCCCCTTGCAGTCGGTCTGGACGAAGTCGGCGCCGAGATCTCCGAGCTGCCGCGCCAGCGTTTCCGGATCGGCCCGAAGCCCGAGTTCGGTGTCCTCCTTTTTGGCGTGCAAATCGTAGTGCAGCCCGAAATTGACTTCTTTGCCGTACCAGCTCATCGTTGTGTCCTATTTTTTCTGGTTGACGATCAAAAGCGCTTTGCGCAGCAGATTTTCGCTGGAACATTCTTCAGGCGGCAGCGCTTCGGCCAGCTTGCGCAACTCCGGCTCGGTCACGTCCCGCTTGAAACCGAGCTGCTCGAAGGCGGTCAGCGCGTCCGCCACCGCCTCTTCCGCCGCCGCCGGCAGTCCCGAAGCCGCCGCCGCGACCGCCCCGAAATGACTCAGCTTGTCCCGCAGCTCCACCACGATCCGTTCCGCGGTCCGTTTGCCCACCCCCGGAATCCGCCCCAGCATCTTGAGGTCGCCCGAGGTCACCGCGCCGCAGAAAGCCGTCACCGGCATCGACGACAATACCCCCAGCGCCACCTTGCCGCCGATCATGTTGACCGTGATCAGAAGCTCGAAAAGGTTTTTTTCATCCCGGCTGCCAAAGCCGTAAAGCGTGATCGCATCCTCCCGCACCTGGGTGTGAATGTGCAAAATCACCTCCCCGCCGGGCAGCGGGAGCTTTTCGAAGGTGCTCATCGGAATCAGCACCCCGTACCCCACCCCCCCCGCTTCGACCACGCATTCGGAGAAAGTCGCCTCCAGTAAAATTCCACGCAGACGTGCTATCATGATCGATCTTTCCCTTTTCAGACTGCCCCTGAGACTGCGGGAAATGAGCCCGGTATTGCGCCGGGCCCATTTCTTTTGGCTTTAAAGATATCCTATCGTCGGGGAAATAGCAAATGTATTCATTGAGCTTTCCCGCAATTCGGATTGACAAAATTTGCCGGGAATGATATAATGCCTCTGAAAACGGGGGCGCGCCTGGCCGAAACCATCATGTCGGAGCCGGTCGCGGGCGGCATTCAGTCCGCGGCGGAAACCTTGCTCTGCGCCAATACCGGCGGGCTCGCGCCCGACGCGGTACTGATTTCCCTGGTGGCGCAAGGGGCGCGCATTCCGGTGAAGCCGGCTTCCGGGAGGTGTTCGAAGCCTGGCAGACCCGGCGCGGCCTGTCGGTCAAGGCCGTATTGATTTCGCGCAACGGCGAAACGCTGCCGAAGCGCACGATCCGGACGGCAGCTTGCTGGTGACCGTGTATGATGCGGTCGACTTCAAAATCGTGAACCTGGTATTGAACGAAGGCGGCGCGGTGCAAGTCATCAGCCCCCCGAAATTGGCGGAAAAAGTCATTGCGCAGGCAAAGAAAGTCATTGAGAAACAACAACAGTATAAAGAAACATGTTTATGAACTCGTTCGTTATCGCAATTGATATCGGCTCTCCCAAATGTACCAAAAAAAATCCGAATGGAAAACTGGGATGGTTTGATTCGAAGGGAAATTCCGGATATGCGAAAGACTTTCTTCAACAAATTGAGAATCGTGATTATTATGCCATAGGCATTGAAGCTCCGCTTTTCATTCCGGTGGCTTCTCTCGCTGATTTTACGGCTTCAAGAAGTTTCGATGGCAACAGGCCTTGGAGCGCCGGCCCCGGAGCTTGCGTGACGGCAATTAATCTGCCTTTTCTCCTCCTTTGCATCAGAACCATAAAAAATAAAGACGTTGAAGTAACTACCGATTATGATTACTGGAAAACCAAACAATCCCACTGCGTCCTGTTTTGGGAAGCATTTATCAGCGGCAAGGACGACGGTATGGTCAAAGAAAAACTGATTTCGGAAAATATACACTTGCAGGATGCCGAACTTGTTTGCAAGAAATTCATGAAAGCCGAAAATATGAATATTATTACACTTGCCAAAGAATCGTTTATAAATTTGCCTCAAGTATTCGCACTGTCGGAGGGGATTCGGGTTTCCCATACCGAAAAAGGATTGATTGTCAAATCAGCTAAACAGCAGTAACGCCGGACACCTTTTGTCCACCCATAAAGCTTATTTTAATATAAGCAATCATGATGGGGGACAGGATGGCAAATTTTCCGTATCGCAGACGGGGCGGCAGGCTTGGCGGCAATGATGAATTGGACCACTCACGGCGCTTCCTGATTTGTTCGGCGTTTCGCTTCCTGCGGAATTTCATCGGGCATTACCGGGGGCATATCGCCGATGACGATTTTTTCCTGCCGGTGGCGGAACGCGCCTCGGCGGATTGGAGTTGTTGGTGCGCGCTTCGATGGCGCGGCCGGCCCGGCTCCATGTTCCGTGCTTGGGCCTCCGGCCCTCGCACTCCACCATCGCCGTCCGGGCGGCTCCGCCCGGCCTCCCGGCCGGGCTTCCTTACAGTTTCGCCCATTTAGATGGGCGACCAACTTATGCAGTTGGATCGCACCAGGTCCACGGGACCTGGACCCTGGCCTTGCTGCGCGGCGGCCGACTATTTTTTGTTTTTTATTTGATTCGGGACTTCAGCCAGGCGATTTCTTCCGCCCACAGCTCCGGCTCCGGCGTCTCCAGGATCAACGGAATCCCGTCCAGCCGGTCGTCCGCCATCAAACGCCCGAACAACTCTTTGCCCAACACCCCCCCGCCCAACGGCGCATGACGGTCGAGATGAGAATCGAGCCCGCTCAACGTGTCGTTCAAATGCATGCCGCACAACCGCTCGAAACCGACCAGCCGGCCGAAGTCCTCCCAGAGGGCTTCATACCCCCCCGGCGCAGTCCAGTCGTACCCCGCCACATACGCGTGACAGGTGTCGATGCAGACCCCGCAGCGCCGGTCGTCGCCGACCAGCTCCAGCAATTCCCCCAACTCGGCGAAAGGCCCCCCCGCCACATGGCCCTGCCCGCCGGTGTTCTCGATCACCGCGATCACCGAATCGGTTTCGGCGAGCGCCAGCTTGATGCCCCCGGCGATCAGCTTCAGGGTTTCCGGCATCGGGATTTCCCCGAGGCCGCTGCCGGGATGGAAGTTGAGGTACTTGAGGCCCAGCGCCTCCGCCCGGCGCATCTCCTCGATGAAGGCGCGCTGCGCGTTGGCCCGCTTGCCCCCGTCCGGGTTGCCGAGGTTGATCAGGTAGCTGTCGTGGGGCAGAATGCCCTCCGGCGTGAAACCGCCCGCAACGCAATTGGCCTTGAAGGCGGCGATCTCTTCGGCGGCCAGCGGCTTGACGCTCCACTGACGCTGATTTTTGGTGAACAGCGCGAAACCGGTCGCCCCGATCCGCGCGGCGTTCAGCGGCGCCTGCTCGATGCCGCCGGCGATGCTGACATGGGCTCCGAGGTATTTCATGGTCCTACCTCATGTAGTGGATGCGTTCGCGGTTGGCCTCGAGCATCCGGGCGTTGAACTCGTCCCCGCCGTCCTGGTTGGCGCTCATGAACACCGGCGGCACCGTGCCGGAATCGACCAGGTACTGCACCGCCTCGGCGACCATCGCGTTCACCGCGGCGCAGCCGCCCACCGTCGACACCGGACCGACCTTCTGGGGGAAACCCTCGATTTCACCCACCGCGTCGCCGTAGGGCGCGCCGTTGTCGATCACCACGTCGCACAGGTCGGAAAGCTTTTTGCCCGACGGATGGCGGCTGACGACCCGACCCGAATAATCCAGCGAGGTCACGCCGATGATCTTCATGCCCTCTTCGCGCGCCGCCAGCGCCATGTCGATGATGACCGTGTTGCGCCCCGAAGTCGAAGTCAGGATCAGCGCGTCGCCCGGCCCGGCCGCGATCTGCTCCAGCAGCAGCGTCCCCAGCCCCGGCAGGCGCTCCATTTGACTGGTCAGGGTCATCGGGCGCACGCCGAGATTCATGCCGTGGGGCTGGATCGGATTGATCAGCATCAGCCCCCCGGAACGGTAAACCAGCTCCTCGGTCATCATGAACGAATGGCTGGCGCCGAACGAATAAATCGCGTTGCCGGAGCGGATCGCCCCGGCCAGGATCGCCGCCGCGTCGCGGATCGCCGGCAGGGCGGCTTCCACCCGCGCCAGCGCCTGCGCCGCGCCTTCGAGATAACTCGCCGCGCCCCTGCTGCCCATGGTCAGTACCCCCGCTGGTTCCAGCGCTTGACCGCCTCTTCGTAGGCCTCGCGGCCGCCGGCGCGGTTGACGCTCATGAAAGTCACCGGCGGCTCGGCGTCCCCGCCGGTCAGCTCCATCACCCGCGCCCACAGCATCCAGCCGATGGTCAGCGTGCTGATCCCCGAGAAAGGCACCACCTGGTGATCGTAACCCGGTATCTCGACCGCCGCGTCGCCGTAGGGCGTGTGCAAATCCATCACCACGTCGGCGCATTCGAACAACCGCTTGCCCGACGGATGCAGGCTCTCCACCTGGCTGGTGTATTCCATGCAGGTGAAGGCGATCACCTTGAGCCCCTTGTCGCGCGCCGCCTGCGCCAGCTCGACCGGGACCACGTTTTTGCCCGAAACCGAACCCAGGATCAGCACGTCGCCGGCCCGCATCGCGCCGGCTTCCACCGCCAGCCGCGCCGCCCGCTGCGACTGGTCGATCGGCTGTTCCGCCGGGCGGTTGGCCAGCGCCTCCGGCGTCGGCGCGTTGACGCTGAAGCTCCAGCTGAAACCGCGCAGCGCCGCCAGGCCCCCGGCGCGCCCGAGGAAGTCGTGCTGCAGCATGTGGCCGATTTCGGCCAGCCAGACCATGTGTTTGGATTTCAGCGCCGCGACGACGATTTCGGCGGCGGCGTCGACGGCCTGCCGTTCGCCGGCGAGAATGTCGATCTGGCGGTGCAGTTTTTCGGTGAGTTGCGCGATGACCATTTTTTTATCCTTCCAGTTGATTGATGATTGCGGTGAAATTTTCCAGTGCCCGGTGGTTGCCGTCGCGGCGCAGGACGCTGAACACCTGTCCGGCCACCTGCGGCAGCCTCGGACAGAGAATCCGGCCCCGCCGGAAATGGGCCGTCAGCCGCTCCGCCAGGAGCGGCCAGACCACCTTGCCCCGGGTCAGCACGCTGCCGACCCCGACGATGGTCACTTCATCCTCCGGGCCGATGCCGATCCGGTCGGCCAGCATGACCGTGTTGGCCGCCAGCCGCTCCGCCGCCTCTTCGAGAATGCCGCGGGCGATGAGGTTGCCCTCCGCCGCCAGCCGCTCGACCAGCCGCGACACCGCGGCGATGGTCGAACGGTCCGGGTTGTGGGCCATCATGCCGATCACGCCCCAGATCGGCTTGGGCAAATCGCCGTAGCCGAGAAATTCAACCAGCTCGCTCCAGCCCGGAACCGGGCCCGCGTCGAGCTGGGTCAGCTTGGTCAGCCGCCGCATCAGCCGCGCCCCGATCCAGTAGGAACCGCCCTCGTCGCCGAGCAGCGGCCCCAGGCCGTCCAGGCTGCGGTTTTCGCCTTCCGGCTGGTGCGAAAAGATCGACGCCCCGGTCCCCGAAAGCACCACCAGCCCGTGTTCCACCCCGCCCAGCGCCAGGGCGGCGTCGGGCTCGGTGACCGGGACGATCCGGTCGACCCGGTCGTCGACCCCCTCCAGCCCCAGGATTTTCGACGCCACGATATTGGCCGCCAGCGACAGCCGCGGCAGCGGCGTGTCGCCGTACTGCTGCCGGATCCGGCTCCAGACCAGCTGCGCCATCTCCGTGCTGCGGCCGGCGCCGCCCGGGCTGACCACATTGGGAATTTCCGAACTGTGCCCGTGGGCGCGGGCCAGCAAATCTCCGGTGGCGGCGTCGACCAGCAGCATATCGCATTTGGTCCCGCCCGAATCCACCGCCAGCAAAGCGTTTTCGATCATGGTTTGGTTGGGGGTTCCTCCGGCTCGCACCGGCTGATTTTATTGAGCTCGCGCTCGACTTTGAGGCGGAGCGCCTCGAATTCCTCGCCCCGGAGATCCGGCGGCACCGCGATCGGTTCGCCGAGCACCAGCGTCAGCTTGCAGAAGGGCTTGGGGATCTGGAAACGGTCCCAGCTCTTGATTTCCCAGAAACGGCTGGCGTTGACCGCGATCGGAATGATCGGCGCGCCGGTTTTCGCCGCCAGGTGGATCGGCCCCGGCTGCATCCGGTAGCGCGGCCCCCGCGGACCGTCGGGCGTGAAGCTGACGTGAAAGCCGTCGCGGATCGCCCGCACCGCCTCGAGCTGCACCTGCATCCCGCGGCGCGAAGAAGAACCGCGCAGGCTCCGGAGGTGGAAAAACGAAATCAAATCGACGATATACTGCCCGTCGCGCGACGCGCTGACCACCGCCACCGTGCGCTTGCGCGTCGGCTTGGGAAACACCGCCGGAAAAAACAGCAGCCGGTTGTGCCAGGTCACCGTCACCGCGCCGCGCGCGTTTTCGGTCAGATTCAGCGGATCGACGATCTCCACCCGGTACAGCACCCGCCGCATCAACTTGAGCAGCGTCGCCGGAAACCAGAAAACCCAGGTCGGAAGTTTCTTGATCGAACGGAATTTTTTCTTGAGTTTGCTCATTGGCCCGCCGTCTGTTTGCGGTTGTAGGCGCACAGATCGGCCAGCAGGCACCCGCCGCACCGCGGCTTGCGCGCGTGGCAGGTGTCGCGGCCGTGCTGAATCAGCATGTGCGACAGGTTGGCCCGGATCTCCGGCGGAGTGGCGCGGTCGACCAGGGCTTCGATTTTTACCGGGTCCCGCTCGGCGACCGCGCCGATCAGGTTGAGAATGCGCCTGACGTGGGTGTCGACCGGGAAGCCCGGCAGGCCGAAGGCGTTGCCGAGAATCACGTTGGCGCTCTTGCGCCCGACTCCGGCCAGCGTGGTCAGCTCCTCCATGGTGCGCGGCACCTCGCCGTGAAAATCGGCGGCGACCTGCTGCGACATCCGGATCAGGCTGGCCGCCTTGGCATGGAACAGGCCGCAGGGCCGGATCACTTCTTCGACCCCGGACGGCTCCGCGGCGGCCATCGCCGCCGCGTCGGGAAAACGGCGGAACAGCTCCGGCGTCACCTGGTTCACCCGGTCGTCGCGGCACTGCGCCGACAAAATCACCGCGACCAGCAGCTGCCAGGCGCCGGCGTGCTCGAGCGGGCAGACCAGCTCGCCGTAACGGCGGAAAAGCCGGTCGTTGACCTGGCGCAGCACTCCGCGCCGGACGGCGGTGTTCATGGCCGCTCCGTCATGGCGATGAAATTCTCCAGGATGCGGCGCCCGGCGTCCTGGCTCTTTTCCGGGTGGAACTGGGTGGCGGCGATCCGGCCTTGGCCCACCGCGGCGGCGAAAGGCGTGATATAGTCGCATTCGGCGACGGTCCACGCCGGATCGCCGGGGCGGACATGGTAGGAGTGCACGAAGTAGAAGTATTCGCCGTCGGCGATGCCGGCGGTCAAGGGCGACGGCCGAAGATGCCGCACCCGGTTCCAGCCCATGTGCGGCACTTTTTCCACGCCCGCCGGAAAACGCGGCACCCGCCCCGGGATGATCCCCAGGCCGGCCTCCTCCGGCGCCTCTTCGCCGCCGTCGAAAAGCAGCTGCATCCCGAGGCAGATTCCCAGAAAAGGCCGGTCGGCGCGGCACCAGTCGCCGACGGGGCCGGCGAAACCGAGCTCGCGCAGCTGGCGCGCCCCGTCTCCGAAGTTGCCGACGCCGGGCAGCAAAATGCCGTCGGCCCGCTCGAAATCCTCCGGCGCCCGGCAGATGAAAACCCCGGCGCCGGCCGCCTCCAACGCGCGGCGGACACTCAGGAGATTGCCCATGTTGTAGTCGATCAAGCCCATCACATTTACGCTCCGGAAAACACTCCATACAAAATACCGCCGATTTGGCGAAATTCAATCGCGGCAACTTGTATTTGACCGCTTTTGGCGGTAGATTATCCGCCGGAGTGGCAGTGAATGAATAAAAGCATGGAAACCGTCAGGCGGCGCCGCGATTGGGTGACGCTGCTGGGGATGATATTTTTTCTGGCGATCGTCGCCGCCGAAATCGGCGTGGCGGTCGGCGTGCCGCTGTGGGTGCGCCGCGAAGGAGTGATGGCGGAAAATGTCCTGCGCCTCGACGCCATCGAGCAGTTCGACTTCCTGCGGAGGCGGATTTCGAACAACCTCAGTTCGGTGAAAACCGATCTCGGGCGTTACGAAGCGTCGCTGATGTACTCAACCTTGAACCATTTTGCCAATTATATGCACGAATACGTCGAGGATATGTCGATCCGGCAATTCCAGCAGGTTCACCAGCGGGTGATTCAGCTGGGGGCCGTCGCCGGAGCCCATGAACGCAAAAGAGTCTATGCCGAACGGCGGGAAATCGATTTCAGCGGGGTGCTGGCCGCCCTGGCCGCCCCGCCCGTCCCGGCTTCAGCGGAGGCCGCGCCGTAAATGAAAAAATGCCGCAACGTGATTGTGATTCCCGCCCGCTACGCCAGCACCCGCTTCCCCGGCAAGCCGCTGGCCATGCTCGCCGGAAAACCGATGATTCTGCATACCTGGGAAATGGCGAAGCGGAGCTCGGCCGACCTGGTGCTGGTCGCCACCGACCATGAAGGCATCTTCCGCGCCGTCGAAGAGGCGGGCGG
>JAVBSD010000136.1:0-4029 GCA_031547325.1 Victivallaceae bacterium
CACCACCGCGCGGATTTTCGCCAAGGCCCTGAACTGCCAGTCGCCGCAGGACGGCGAACCCTGTTGCCAATGCGAATCGTGCCTGGCCATCGCCGCCGACCGCGCCATCGACGTCATCGAAATCGACGCCGCCAGCCGCAACTCGGTCGACGCGATGCGCGAGCTGTCCGAAGACGTCCGCCACCTGCCGGTCTCCGGACGCTACAAAATCTACATCATCGACGAAGTCCACATGCTTTCCAAGCAGGCGTGGAACGCGCTTTTGAAGACGGTCGAGGAACCGCCGGCGCACGTCAAATTCATCTTCGCCACCACCGAAGCGCACCAGGTGCTGCCGACGATCATTTCGCGCTGCCAGCGCTTCGATTTGCTGCCGATCCCGACCAACGCGATTTTTGAGCGGCTGCATACCATCGCCGAGGCCGAAAAGGTGCGCATTTCCGACGCGGCGCTGGCGGCGATCGCCCGTGCCGCCGAGGGGGGGATGCGCGACGCGCAATCGCTGCTGGACCAGATGATCGCATTTTTCAGCGACGGCGGCGGCAACGAAATCGACGAGGCCCGGGTGTTGGCGCTCTTCGGCCTGACCAACGCCGGCGACCTGGACAAGCTGGCGATGGCGATGCTTCACGACGACCGTCCCGGCGTGGTGACCATGGTCGAGGTGCTGGCCCGTTCGGGACGCAACCTGGAAACCCTGCTCGAAGACCTGCTGGCCCTGTTCCGCGGAGTGCAACTGACCGCGCTGCTGCCCGATCCCGGCAAGGTGCTCGAAGCCGATCCCCAGACCGTCGAGCGCTACCGCCGGCTCGGCGAAAACCTCCGTCCCCGGACCGTCGAAGTGCTGCTGGAGACGCTCGCCCCGGTCGGGCGCACGCTGCGTGACGCGGTCAACAAGACGGTGTTTCTGGAAACCATTCTCTTCCGCGCCATGCGCGAAGCCCACGCGGTCCGCATCGACGACCTGATCGCGCGCCTGCAGCAATTGCGCACCGCCGGCGAATTGAAATTCGTCGATCAGGCGCCGTCACTCGCGGCCGCGCCATTGATGCCGGAGCCCGTCAAATTGCCGGAAACAAAATCGCAATTTATTGATCCGGAACCCGTTAAAGAGTCCGTCAAATCCGAACCCCCGCCCGTCAAACCGCCGGAAGCGCCGGAGCCGGAGCCCGTCAAAGCGGCTGCGGCGCCGGAGACCGCTGCCGCCGAATTGTACCGCCGGCTGCGGGAGCTGTTGCGCGAACGCGGCGGGCAAAGTGCCGAAACGCTGGTCCGCTGGGACGCGGCGGAGCCGGTCGATTACGTCACGGGGCGGCTGACGCTGTACATCGGCGACGTCGCCGCCGACCGGCAGAAGATGGCCGAAGAGCTTCCGATGTGGCAGCAGGCGATCCAGGACCTGACCGGCGACTGGTCGGCCATGGTGGTGTTGACGCCGGAAACGGAGCAGGCGGCGGAGCTCGGGAACAATGCGCCGGCGGTGCTGGAAGTGCCGCCGGACCCGATGCCGGTCAACCTGGTCGAAGTGGTGCCGCAGCCTCCCGAGGCGCTGGAGCCGGCTCCGATCCCGGTGTCGACCGCGACCATGGAGACGCTGGCCGACCACCTGGAGGTGGTGCCGGAGACGGCCGCGAACCGGGAAGCGGCGCCGCCCGAGGTCATCGAGCGTCCCGAGCCGCCGGAGTTCGAATTCGACGCCGCGATGGAGGCGGAGTTGAACGCCGAGGCGGACGCGGAGGAGCGCGACTTGAGCAAACGCAGTCTGATCGGCGACCCGGAAGCGGTGGCCGAGGCGGTCGAGCGTCCGATGGTGCGGGAGTCGCTGGATCTTTTCGGCGGCAGGATCGTCGATTTATTCGGTTGAACCATTGAAATACAGGTGAGCGATGTTTGGCAATCTCGGACAGATGATGGATTTGATGAAACGGGCCGGCGATATCCGCGCGAACATCAAAAAGATGCGTGAGGAATCCGGCGGCCGCGAATACCATGCCGCTTCCGGCGGCGAACTGGTGCAAGTGACGGTGACCGGCGATTTTCAGGTGAAGAGCATCCGGATCGCTCCCGAAGCGCTCGCGGACCGGGAGCTGCTGGAGGATCTGCTCCAGGTCGCGTTCAACAACGCTCTGCAGCAGGCCAAGGTTGCGACCAGCGAGGCGCTCAAGGAAGCGGCCGGCGGTCTCGATCTTGAAGGCATGCTCTGAGGCGCACTTTCTTCTTGGAGTCATGCAGCTTTATCCGGAACAATTGCAGCAGCTGATGGACTTGCTGCGTCTGCTGCCTGGAATCGGCAAGCGCGGTTCGGAGCGGCTGGCGCTGGCGATGCTGCGCTGGCCGGCGGAGAAGCTTCATTTTGCCGGCGAGCTTCTCGGCAATTTGCCTGAGAGCATCGGCCATTGTGCCGAATGCGGCAATCTGGCGCCGGCCGGCGAGGTGTGCGCGATCTGCGCCATGCCCAACCGCGACGCCGGCGTTCTGTGTGTGGTCGAGGATTTTTCCCAGGTGGCGGCGATCGAAAAATCCGGCAATTTCCATGGCCGCTACCATGTTCTCGGCGGGCGTCTGGCGCCGCTCGACGGCAAAAACGCCTCCGATCTGAAGATTCCCGAGCTGCTGGCCAAGCTGGAAACCGGCGTGATTTCCGAATTGATTCTCGCCCTGTCCAACGATGTCGAGGGGCGGGCCACGGCGATTTATCTGGCTGATCTGTGTACCGGCTACTCCGTTCGGGTGACTCAATTGGCGCAGGGGTTGCCGGCGGGCGGCGATCCGGCTTTCGCCGATTCGGCGACTTTGGGCGCGGCGTTTCAGGCCAGGCGGCCGGTGTAACGATGTCCGCCGGCGTCAAAATCGTGGTATTGACGGGACCGACGGCTTCCGGCAAGACGGCGTTGGCGGTGGCGTTGGCCCGGGCTTCGGGGGGTGAAATCGTCAGTGTCGATTCGCGTCAGGTTTACCGCGGGTTGGATTTGGGTTCGGGCAAGGATCTCGGCGAATACGGAGAAATCCCCTATCATCTGATCGACGTCGCCGATCCGGCGGCCGAGGAGTATCATCTGGCGCGGTTCGCTGCCGAGGCGAGGGCGGCGATCGCCGATATTGCGGGGCGGGGGAAGCTGCCGATTTTGTGTGGCGGCAGCACGCTTTATCTTGACGCGCTGGTCAACAACTACGCATTGCCGGGCGGGGCTCCGGACCCGGAGGAGCGGCGGCGTTTTGAAGCGATGACCTTGGGGGAGTTGGCGGCGGAGTTGCGGCGGCTGGGTGCGCCGGCGGAGTTTCACGACTGGGACAATCATCTCCGTTTGCGGCGGGCAATTGAGATTGTCCGCGATCCCGGGGCGGGGGGAGTTGCGGCGGCCGAATACGATTCTTTATTGCTTGGGTTATACCGTCCGCGGCGGGAGATTCACCATCGGATCGGGGAGCGGCTGCGGGCGCGGTTGGAGGCGGGGATGGTGGATGAGGTGCGTCGGCTGCATGACGAGGCGGGGGTGAGTTGGGAGCGTCTGGAGCGTTTCGGGTTGGAGTACCGGGCGTTGGCGGAATATTTGCGAGGCGCGAGTGATTATGCGGGAATGGTGGAGGGTTTGGAGGCGCGGATTCGGCAGTTTGCCAAGCGGCAGGATATTTGGTTTCGCAAGATGGAGCGTGAGGGCGGGTGTATTCACTGGTTGGCGGGGGAGGGGCGTGAGAAGCGGGCGTTGGGGTTGATCGGGGCGTTTTTGGCGAATCGGGAGTTACCGGAACCGGAGTTGCGGATGATGAACATCACCTACGCTCCCCCCTCCCAAAAATAAAAAAAATAAAAAAAACAAACGGGGCGCCCAAAGGGCGCCATGGTCCAGGTTGGATAACCTGGCGCGGTCCAGCTGCGTCAGCTGGTCGCCTGTCTAAACAGGCGAAACTCTAAGGAAGCCCGGCCGGGAGGCCGGGCGGAGCCGCCCGGTCGGCGATGGGACACTTTTGGGAGAGCAACGCGTATCCCGAAAGTGGACTCGGAGCCGGGCCGGCCGCGCCATCGGGCGC
>JAVBSD010000014.1:0-3915 GCA_031547325.1 Victivallaceae bacterium
GGAATCGCTGGGAGTCAAAATCGATACCATTTTTTCGACGCTTCAGGGAAAACTCGCGTCCTACTATGTCAACGATTTCAATCTCTACGGCAGATCCTACTATGTCAAAATACAGTCGGACAGTGAATTCCGCGCCTCCGAAAACGATATCCTGGAAATTCAGGTCCCGAACAGTTCCGGCGGGATGGTGCCTTTGCGTTCGCTCGGCACCCTGAGGCATGTCGTCGGGCCCAACCTGGTCACCCGGTTCAACAAGATGATCAGCGCCGAAATGTATCTGCAGGGGGTTCCCGGCTCCACTTCGGGAGATTTGATGCGGCGGATCGAGGAGACGGAACTGCCTCCGCAATACCACATCGAATGGACGGGCATCAGCTACCAGGAGCGCGAGAACGAGGGGCAGATCTTCTATCTGATGGCGCTGGCCGCGGTTTTCGCCTACCTTTTCCTGGTCGGACAGTATGAGAGCTGGAGCATTCCGGCGCCGGTCATGCTCTCGGTGGCGTTCGCCCTGCTGGGGGCGTGGGCGGGGCTGCTGCTGACCGGCCAGACCTTCAGCATCTACGCGCAGCTGGGGATGGTTATGCTGATCGGCCTGGCGGCCAAAAACGCCATTCTGATGGTCGAATTTTCCAAAGCGGAACGCGAGCGGGGCGTTCCGGTGGCCGAAGCGGCCATGAACGGGGCCAACCTGCGGTACCGGGCGGTACTGATGACCGCGTGGAGTTTCCTGCTCGGGGTGCTGCCGCTGGTCATCGCTTCCGGAGCGGGAGCGGAGAGCCGGAAAGCGATCGGGATCACCACTTTTTCCGGAATGCTTCTGGCTTCGCTGGTCGGAATCCTGTTCACCCCGGCCCTGTACGCGTGGTGCCAGAGGTTGCGCGAAGCGGCCAAAAAACTGCTTGGGAAACTATTTACGCCAACCGACAGGGAGCATTTTTCATGAAGGAAGAACCGGCCAAATACCTCGACGAATGGGCCGAGCTGTGGCGGAGCATCGACCTCTCCTACAGCCGTCTGATGAAGCACTTCAATGTTTCGGCAAACACCTACTGCGTGCTGTCGCTGCTCCTCTTCCGGCCGGAGGGCGTCGAACCGGCGGAAATCGCCGACGCCGTCGTCATCAAGCGCCAGATGGTCGCCCAGATTCTCAACGACCTCGAAAACCGAGGCTGGATCGTCCGCGAGGGGCTCAAGACCGATCACCGGCGCAAAAAAATCCTGCTGACCGAAGCGGGGCAGAAATTCGCCGGGGAGGTCGTCGACACCTCGGGAGAAGTCGGGCTGCGGGGAGTCCGGCTGATGTCCGGGGAGGAGCAGGCGCAATTCCTTGCGCTGACCAGGCGTTATTGCGAGTTTCTGAAACAGGAAGTCGACAGCCTCACCGCGCTTTGATCATTCCGGCTCGAAGGAAAATTTCACCGGCTCGCCGAGTTTGAGGGACGGGAACACCTTTTCGGCGACGCTGATATTTTCGTAGACGGTGTCTGCGGTTTCGTTGGTGATCTGTTTGGTCAGCAGCGCCAGTTCGATCCGGCAGTGGTCGGCGTCGACGGGGACGGCCTTGAGGCGGCAAATCATACCGGTCCCGGAGAACTCCAGTTCCCCGCCGGGAAAATCTGGGATGACCTGGCGGAATTTTTCTTCCGGCAGGAGAGTATGCATCAGGAAGACCGTTACGAAAGAGTCGGGCGTGACGGGGACGGTGAAGGAGGGCGGGAGAGTGCCGTCCGGGTCGGCGACAGAAAGTTTGCAGAGCAACGTATCGGCTTCCAGATAATCGGGTTGCGATACGGTGAATTCGCATTCCAAGGAATTCGGCGGAGTGTTCCAGGTGGTGACGACCCGATGCGCGGCGTAATCTTGGGGGACGGCTTTCGACGGGCCGCGGCACCCCGTGGTCAGGATGCCTGTCAGCAGGATCGCCGGCAGCAGGAGGCGGAGGCGAAGGTGGAATTTTTTCATTTTTTTACTCCTTTTTAGGGTTGTTTTCAGGCGAGATGGAAAATTTCCGGCATTTCTTCTTCGCGCGCCTTGGTCGCGCCGGGTTCGGCGGTCTCCAGGTATTCGCACATCGCGCGCCACCAGATCCGGCAGCATTCATGGTCGCCCAGGTGCTTCAACTCCGCCTCGTCGGCGATCTCCATGACCGCGCAGAGGGTATCGGTTTCGGGATGATGGTAAATGGAATAATTGCCGATGCCGTGCGCCCTGATGGTCGCGGCCAGCTCGGCGGGAATCGGATTGTGCGCGGCGTAATAAGCCGCGAATTGGCCGGGCCGCAATTTCATGAAAAAGGCTTTTCGGATCATGGTTCTTATTCCTTTACGGGTTCCGATGGCCACGGAACGTAGCCGGTTTTGGCGATCAATTCCCGCCCTTCGGCGGATTGCGCCCACTCGATCAGTTGCGCGGCGTTGCCGGCGGGCGGCCCCGCGGTCACCATATAGAAATCGCCGACCAACGGATAGGCGCCGTCGGCGATGGTTGCCGGCGACGGATAGACCCCGTCGACCGCCAGCAATTTGAGTTCGACGTCCGCATGCATTTGAGTGACGAAATAGAGAAAGGAAAATCCCAGCGCATTGCTGGCGTTGCGGTAATCCATGACCTCGTCGAGCATGCCGCCCATCATGCCGACGACTTCTTTTTCATACGGCGGCGACATCAACGGCGTGCCGCCCATGATGCGCTCGAGCATGGTCTGGCTGCCGGAGCCGGGATTGCGCTGAAAGGCTTGGATCGTCATCCATCTGCCGCCGACCTCGCTCCAGCCGGTGATCCTGCCGGAATAGATGCCGCGGATCTGCTCCAGGGTCAGGCCGTCGACCGGATTGGCGGGGTTGACGAAAAATACGAAAGCCTCCCGACCGATCGGCGTCAGCACCAGTTCGACGCCCCGCGCCGTGGCGTCGGCGAGCTGCCGCTCCGACGGTCCGGCCGTGAACAGGATGTCGGCCTGCCCCGAAATCAATCGCTCATAGGCGATGTCGGAGCCGCCGCCCGCAAGGATGGAGCTGGTTTTCGGAGCGTAGTCGCCTTCCGGACAGGTCGCCTGGACGAACGCGGCCGCGACCGTGTAGAGCGCGGTCGCGGCATAGAGGCGCGGCAGTTCGCCCTCCAGGCGCAGCGACGCCGGGCGCTCGAGCGTGGCGATCCTGGGCGATGTGAAAGGCGCGTAATCGCCGAGCAGCAATCCGCCGTCGGCGACTCGGGGGAGGTTGTTCTGGTAATAAACATAGCCGTATCCGCCGAGGGCGATTGCCAGCGGCAGCGCGATCAGGATGAAGCCGACGGCGCTGCGCCGCGCTCCAAGCAGTTTCAACGAGATCAGAATCACCAGCGACCAATAGAGCGCCGTCAGCATCATGAAGTAAAATCCAGGATTCGGCGTGAAGATCGTGATAAACAAGAAGACGCCGACGCAGGACAGATAAACGATTCCCGCGATCAGCAGGATGACGCACAGCTTTATGATGGCGATTTCGTCGAATTTCATGGCCGTCCGATCGGGATGTATCCGTTTTTTTCAATCAGCTCCCGGCCTTCGTCGGAGAGGAGCCAGTCGATCAGTTGCGCGGCGTTGCCTTGCGGCGCTCCCGCGGTCACCAAATAGAAATCGATGACCAACGGATAGGCGCCGTCGGCGATGGTTTGCGGCGACGGATACACGCCGTCGACCGCCAACAGCTTGATCTCGACGGAGGTTTGCATCCGGGTGGCGAAGTTGAGAAAACCAAACCCCAGCGCGTTGCTGGCGTTGCGGTAATCCATGACGTCTCTGCCGCTGCCTTTCATGGCGACGGGTTCCTTTTCGTGCGGCGGCCACATCAGCGGCGTGTCGCCCATGAAGCGTTCGAGCATGGCTTGGCTATGGGACGGATGTTCGCGTTGAAAGGCCTTGTTCGTCATCCG
>JAVBSD010000271.1:0-3645 GCA_031547325.1 Victivallaceae bacterium
CGAAGAGACTCTGGAGCTCGCCGTGGCGGCGCAGGGCCTGGGTGAGCGCTTCGCCCTCGGGCTTGGCGTCGGCCAGGCGGTGTTCGAGTTCGGTCAGTTCGTGGTTGAGCTCCCGCAGTTCCGGCCGGGCGTCGGCGGTGAATTCCAGCAGGCCGCGCCGGGAATCCTCCAGCGCCAGCTCCTGATGCAGATAGCCGATGCGCAGTTCCCGGGGCAGTTGAATTTTGCCGGAATCGCAGCGCTCCTCGCCGGTCAGCAGCCGGAAGAGCGTACTTTTGCCGGCGCCGTTGGGACCGACCACGCCGACCCGGTCGCCGCGGTTGATCCGAAAGCCGACGCCGCGCAGCAGATCGCGGCCGCCGTAGCTTTTATAAACATCGATGAAATCGATCATGGGGTCTCCGGAAGTTCGATGATATAACGGAATCCGACGTCGTTTTCCGGTCCCGAGGCGGTGCCGGAAACGTCGCGGCGGGCGAAAGCCGGATTGCTCATGTAGCTGCCGCCCTTGGTGATGTACATCCGGCCGGTCCCGTCCGAGGAGCGCACCAGTTCGCGGACGTTGCCGGACATGTCGAAGGCGCCGTAGAGGGAACGGTCGTAGGGAAAACGCCCGGCGTATTCGGGGCGGTGGCGCGCCGGCACGGTGTCGGCCAGCAGCGCCGCCTGGGGGACGTAATTGTTGCCCCAGACGTAGTTGCGGCGGTCGATGCCGTAGGCGGCCTTCCGCCATTCGTTTTCGCTCGGCAGCCGGCAGACCGGGCCGCCGGCTTCGGTGAGGCTCCGGCAGTAGGCTTCGGCGGCGGCTCCGGTGATGCCGACCGCCGGGTCGCTCGGAGTGAATGGCGACACCAGGTTTCCGGCGTCGTCCCAGCACGGCGTCACGACGCCGGGCGAATCCTGCCAGTAGGCGCGGTACAGCTCCCGGAGGGTGGGGTCGGCGAGGGTTTTCCAGAAACGCAGATACTCGCCGAAGGTGACTTCGGTGGAACGGATGAAAAATCCGGGGACCGCCATTTCCGGGTAGGCGTCAAAGCTGGAGGCCAGCGCCAGTTTTCCTTCGGGGACGTAGACCGTGCCGTCGGGGAAGTTCTGCGGCAGGTAGAGATTGACGCTGATGCGTTCCGCCGGGTTGAGCAACAAGGGATAGTAGACCGGCGGGCGGTTTTCACCCTGGACGATCAGGACGTAGGCGCCGGCCCGAAGCTCGAAGGATTCCGGATGCCCGGGCGAGATCAGTTCGCCGGGCAGCCCGGTGGCGTCGTAGGGGACGTAGCTGACCGAAGCGGCCGCCGGCGTGGTGTGCAACTCGACGGTCCCGGAGCCTTCGCGCAGCATGGCGAGCTGTTTTTGCAGCCGCGGATGGGTTTCGATCCAGCTGGAAAAGCCGCCGTAGTGCTGGCGGTTCAGCCGTTCCAGCAGGCGGCGCGAATCGTCAAAGCGGCCGTTGAGGAGTGCGAACTCCAGCCGCCGTTCAAAAATTTTCGCCAGCTGTTCGGTCAACTCCTCGTCCTGGCGGCGCGGCGGCTCGACCTGTCCCAGGATTTCCAGCGCGGACTGGTAGTAGTTTTCAAATTCCGCCTGCTGGCGGAACAGCTCGCGTTCGAGCGTTGCGCCGCGGGTGGTGTCGCCGGCGGCGATCGCCCGGTGCCATTCGCGCAGCGTCGAGTTGGCCTGCAGATAATACGCATCGCCCTGAAGAATCGAGCTTTGGGCGATGTTCCAGGCCGATTGAAAGCGCGCCTGGCGCTCGAAACCGAGCATGCTGAAAATTCCCAGCGCGGTCAGCGCCGCCACCACCGTCGAAATCGGAATGAACGGCCGCCGCTTGCACAGCTTGAAAAAACGGTAGAACGGCACGCCTTTGTAGGCGTTGACCGGGTAATTGTCGAGGTAGTTGCGCACGTCGCGGATCAGCTCGGTGACCCGGGTGTAGCGTTGGCTCGGGTGATGGGCCATGGCTTTGAGGCAGATCGCTTCGAGTTCGCGCGGGACGCTCAGCCGGCGGTTGCGGCGGCGCGGCGGCGTGAAGCTGCCGCGGAGGCCGAGGCCCAGGACGCACTGAACCGGCAGCCCCTCGTCGAAAGGGGACTTTTTCTGGGTCAGGATGCAGTAGAGGATCGCGCCGAGGGCGTACAGATCGGTGTATTCGTCGGGTTCGCCGCCGGCGATCTGCTCCGGCGCCATGAATGCCGGGGTGCCGGAAAGGATGCCCTCGGAGCCTTCGCCGTCTTCGTCATCTCCCCCCGCGGAGAGGTCGCCGTCCAGTTCGAGACGCGGTTTGCTCGAAATGTCGCGCTCGGCCCGGTAACGCAGGAGCCCCCAGTCCATGACCAGGACTTCGCCGTATTCCCCGAGCATCAGGTTGGCCGGCTTGAGGTCGCAGTGCAGAATGCCGCGGCTGTGGGCGAAGGCGACCCCCTGGCAGGCGCCGATGAAGATTTCCAGCAGCCGGCGCAAGGTGTATTTGCGTTGGTATTCGGGGTCGCCGGCGGCGAGCCGGGTCAATACGTTGCGCAGAGTTTCGCCCTCGACCTTCTTCATCGTGAAGTAGACTCCGGCGTCGTCGAAGACCCCCATTTCGTGGACCGGCACGATGTTGGGGTGGTCGATCTGGGCGGTCGCCCGCGCTTCGCGCACAAAGCCCTCGACCAGGTGCAGTTGGCCGCGGCTGGCCGGGCGCAGGATTTTGAGCGCGATGTCGCGGTTCAGCACCGGCTCCCTGGCGCTGAAAATCTCGCTGACGCCGCCGATGCCGATCAGCTTGACGTCGCTGAAACGAGTGATCGACTCGTTGCGGTTGATTTCAAGCCGGCGTTTGATTTCATCGGTCGGGACCACGTTGTTCGCCGTGTCGGCGAGATTCATCGTGGTCGCTCCGTCGAGGTTGGTTTCGGTGGGGGAGCTCACGTCGGGGCTGCCTCCTACATCCGGTGCCGGGCATCGAGACGGTGCCACTCCTCCGCCAGGCCGCGGACGGCGCGGGCGAAGGTCGAATGGTTGCCGTTGCCATCGCGGGCGGCGAGGTCGATTTCAAGCGCGCCGGCGAAGACCGGGGCGGCCGGGAAAACAAAGCATTTGGCTTCTTCCTTGCTGCCGATTTCGACATTGTCGCAGGCCACCACCACGCCGACGAAATCGCCCTGGCGGGTCAGAACGAAATCGCCGGGCTCGGCGCGCAGCTCGGAACCGCGCAGGCTGTTGCGGATGTAGAGGTAGGGCGACTCCAGATCCAGGCTCGGCGAAACCCGGTCGCCCAGCGGGCCGCTCTCGGTGCCGAAGCTGCGGGCTTTGAATAAATAGAGCTCCTGCATGCCGCGTTTGAGCAAGTCGGGGAAGGTGATCGGACGCATTGCGCCGGCGGCCTTGCCGGCGGTGGCGAGGAGCGCCACCCGGCGGTCGGCGGCCGGCAGCCACATGCGGTCGATGACAATCGGAGCGCCGTCGTCGCCGACCGCCAGATCCCGGAAGCTCAGTTCCGAAATCTCGTCGCTCAATTCGCCGCGGTCGAGGCCGGTGACGTTGCGCACCTCGCCGACCAGGAACCGCCGGCCGTCGAGGAGGATTTCCGGCAGGTAGCCGGTCCGGTTGACCCGGTGGTCGATCAGCAACCGCGTTTCGCGCAGGTCGAGAACCAGCCGGCTG
>JAVBSD010000254.1:0-6181 GCA_031547325.1 Victivallaceae bacterium
CAGCCGGCTCGGCGACGGCCGGCTGGCGGTGATCGTCGACCGCATCCCGGCCTCCGGCGAGGGACACGACGTCAACGCCCGCAATGTCCTGTACTTTTCGGCCGACCATGGCGCCGCCTGGAGCGAAGCGGCGGAGACGCCGCAGCGCGGCATCGTGCCGGACAAGCTGCTCGAACTTCCCGGCGGCCGCTGGATCGTTTCCGCCCATTACCGGACCGACGGCTGGCTGACCACCTGCCTGCGTTATTCCGATGACCGGGGCGCGACCTGGAGCGGCGAGGTCGTCATCGGGCATGTGCCGGGGCTGCATTTGTGCGAAACCTCGATTCTGCCGCTCGGCGACGGGGTGCTGGCCGCCTTCATGCGGGAAAATTCCTTCATGGGGCACGATTGCCAAAAGGCGGTGTCGCGCGACAACGGCGCGACCTGGAGCGAAGTCGTCGACTTTCCGCTGCCGGGCTGCCACCGGCCGGTCGCCGGGAATCTGCTCGACGGCCGCGTGCTGATCACCTGGCGTTTCATGCAGGGCGGCAAGGGCTGGGTCGGCTACTGGACCCAGAACTTCTTCGGCGCGCTGACCGACCGCGAATCGGTGTTGGCGGCGGAACGCGGCCAATCCTGGGCGCGGATCTTCCCGATCGATTACGACCGGTCGCCCAACTCCGACCTCGGTTATTCCGGCTGGGCGCAGTTCCCCGACGGAGAAATCTACATCGTCAACTACATCGTCGACGACGCCGTCGACAAGGGACAAATCCGGGGATATTCGCTGAATCCGTCCGAACTGCTCTTGACTTGATTCTCCTCCCGGAATATATTTTATACCAACCCGGGAGGTGAACCGATGCGTGTCGTTTGGAAGTTCTGTTTGGCTGTCCTTTTGGCGCCGGTTCTGTCCGGCTGCCTGATGGTCGACGTGCCATATGTCGCCCTGGAGCCGCAGCGGCGGCCGGCTTCGCCGGAAAGTGTGGCGGCGCAGACGCAACTGGTCGACGCCTGCCTGGAGGTGTACGGCAACGCCGTCCAGGCCTATGAGGCCGGATCCGTCACGCTGCAGGAGGTGCAACTGGGGCTGCTCGACTGCCGGCTGGCCCGGATCAAGCTGTGGCGGATGGCCGCCGGCGATCCGGAGTTCGCCGAAAAGAGCGCCACCGCGGCCTGGGTCAAGGCGCAGATTTTTCACCGCAACTTCGAACTGACCGAAGTGGGCTCCCGGGCCGGGGGGTATTCGTATGAGGATCTGATGGCGAAGCGGATGCGGTGGCTCGACGCCGAGGTCGAATACCTGTCTCTGCTGCCCGAGGTGGCCAATCCCGCCGAATTCGCCGAACTCCGCGGCGGCTTCTCCGCCTGTGATCCGGCCGAGGCGGCGGACGCGCGGCTCAAAGCGCTGCTCTCCGCCGAGATCGGGCGGAAAATTCCCTGATCGGTTTGCAAGCCGGCGAAACGGTATTATATTATATAGCTTCGGGAAGTGCGCCGTCCGGGCGGTTCCCCTGATTTTTACGGGTTAATTGTAACTTGAAGGATATCGGCGGGAGGATGGCGCAAAGGAGCGACAAAACGGCCAGGAATGCCGTCGGCAAACGGCCTGACGGGCGGCGGACCATGCGCCATGCGCTGGTGTTGCTGGTCGGGCTGGTCGCGGTGGTGGCGTTGACGGTTTTCGCCTGCCGCCAGGGGTGGGAATATCTTTTTCGCCGCAATCCGCGCTTCGGGCTGATCCGCATCGACATCGAGAGCTCCGGTTATTGGGGCAAGGACGCCGAGACCCGCCGGCTGATGGCCAGCATGGTCGAGGTCAGCCTCAAGGACGGCCTGCCTCCGGGCGTTGCGGCGACGGTGTTTTCCGGCCGCCTCGGGGATATCCGGCGGGCGCTGGAGGCCGTGCCCAGCATCGAATCGGCTTCGGTCGAACGCATCCTGCCGGGCGTGCTCCGGGTGCGCCTGGTGGAGCGCACGCCGCGCGCTTTCGTCAACGGGCCGGGGAGCCTGGCCAACCATCTGGTGATCGACGACGAGGGGCGGCTGATGGAGAGCCGGTACTGCCTGAACACCTCCGCGCTTCCGGTGATCGTCAGCGACCGTTCGTGGCGCATCGGCGACGACACCGGGCCGCTGAAAGCGGCGGTGGAGGTGCTGGCCGCGGCGCGGATTCATTATCCGGATATCCGCATCCGCAAGGTCAGCGCGGTCGATCCGGAGTGCGTCGGACTGTCCATCAATTTTCGCGGCGGCGGCACGTTGTACACCGTGCTGATGAGCCCCGAGAGCTTCGAGGAGAACCTGTGGCGGCTTCAGCGCGGGCTTGAGGACCTGATCCGCTCCGGCGAACCTTATGTGGTCATCAACATGCTCTACCGGCACGGAATTACCCTGCAATGAGGCGGGCGGCCTTCTTTTCCGCCGCCGGTTCCGACGGCGGGGTGCAATGCCGGCTCTGTCCGCGGCGTTGCCGGATCGCCGACGGCGCCTGCGGCTTCTGCCGGGTGCGGCGCAACGTCGGCGGCGTGCTTTATTCGACGGTCTACGGCCGGCCGGCGGCGGTGAACATCGATCCCATCGAGAAGAAGCCGCTGGCGGAATTCATGCCGGGGACCCGGACGCTGTCGCTCGGGACCTTCGGATGCAATTTCAATTGTCCGTGGTGCCAGAATTCCGAGCTGTCGCGCGGCGCCTGTCCGGAACCGTTGCCGGCGGAGTCGCTGCCGCCGGAAGCGGTGGTCGAGCTGGCCCGGAAGCACCACTGCCCGTCGATCTCCTACACCTACAACGAGCCGACGGTTTTTTACGAATACATGCTCGACTGCGCCCGGATGGCCCGCGCCGCCGGATTGGCCAACGTGATGGTCAGCAACGCCGGGATGGAGCTCGAGCCGGCGCGCGAATTGCTTCAGGTCATCGACGCCGCCAACTTCGATATGAAGGGCTTCGACGCGGAGTTCTATCGCCGTGAATGCGGCGTGCCGCTCGACGGCGTGCTCGACGTGATCGCCCTGTTCCACCGCGCCGGAGTCCATGTCGAAGTCACCACCCTGGTCATTCCGGGGCTCAACGACGCGCCGGAGATGATGGCGGGCTGGCTGGATTGGGCGGAACGGAATCTTTCTTTGGCGACGCCGCTGCATTTTACGGCGTATTTTCCCTGTTACCGCTGCGACCGGCCGGCCACGCCGGCGGAAACCTTGTACCGCATCCGCGAACAGGCGGAACGACGCGGGTTCAACCGGGTCAGTCTCGGCAATCTGCGATAAAATTCAAACTTCATATTTTAAACCAGTTATCGTGAAAGGAAACCAATTGAAATGCGCATAAACCCACTCGATTATTACCGGGAAGAGGACTGGCGGCTGATGATGGAAGAAGCCGAACGGCACGAGACGCCGTTTCTGGTGGTCAGCCTCGGTATTATTCGCCGCAACTATCAGGTGCTGAAGGAGCAGTTCCCCTACGCCGACGTTTATTACGCCGTCAAGGCCAATCCCGCGCCGGCGATCATCGAGATGCTGCGCGACCTCGGCAGCAGCTTTGACGTCGCCTCGGTCTACGAGCTCGACCGGGTGCTGGGGCTCGGCGTCGACCCGTCGCGGATCAGCTTCGGCAACACCATCAAGAAGCTCAAGGACGTCCAGTACAGCTACGAGCGCGGGGTCCGCCTTTTCGCCACCGACAGCGAGGGCGACGTGCGCACCCTGGCCAAGGTTGCGCCCGGATCGCAGGTTTTCATCCGGATTCTCACCGAGGGCGCCGAGACCGCCGACTGGCCGCTGTCGCGCAAATTCGGCTGCCATCCCGACATCGCCATCGACCTGGTGATGCTGGCCAAAAAGCTGGGGCTCGATCCCTGCGGCATTTCCTTTCACGTCGGTTCGCAGCAGCGCGACATCGGCGCCTGGGACTCGGCGATCAGCAAGGCCCGGTACATCTTCGCCTACCTGGCGGAGGAAAACATCCAGCTGTCGCTGATCAACATGGGCGGCGGCTTTCCCGCGGCCTACCTGTCGCGCACGCCCGACACCGAGGTGTACGCCGAGGAAATCACCCGTTACCTCCGGGAAGACTTCGGCGACCAGCTGCCGCGGATCATCCTCGAACCGGGGCGTTCGCTGGTCGGCGGCGCCGGGGTGCTGGTCAGCGAGGTGGTCCAGGTGTCGCGCAAGTCGGCTTCGGCGGTCGACTCCTGGGTGTACATCGACGCGGGCAAGTTCAACGGGCTGACCGAAACCTGGGACGAGGCGATCAAGTATCCGCTGTACTGCGAGAGCGCCGGGCGGCTGAGCGAGGATTTCATCATCGCCGGTCCGACCTGTGACAGCCAGGACGTGATGTACGAGAACTTCCGCAATCCGCTGCCGCGCCACATCGACGTCGGCGACCGGCTGTACTGGCTGACCACCGGGGCCTACACCTCGAGTTATTGTTCGGTGGACTTCAACGGCTTTCCGCCGCTGCCCGCCTACATCGTCGAATAAACCGGAGCGCGATTTGCATGATCGCGGCATCGGTGATATATTGAGGCCGTTCCGGCGGATTGCCGCCGGGGCGGCCTCCGCTGTTTTTGGCGGGGGACGGAAAGGGGTGACATATGCTCTGTGACTGGTGCAAGAAAAACGAAGCGACCATCCACATCCAGGAGATCGTCGGCAGCGAGAAAAAGTCGGTGCATATCTGCGGCGCCTGCGCCGCGGAAAAGGCCCACGACAAATCCGGCATGCCGCTCGGGCCGTTCAACCTGGCCGAAATGCTCTACAACCTGACCGCGAAGCATTCCGCGGCGGGGGGGGAGCCCCGCGGCGAAGCCGACGACCGGGAGTCCGGGAAGCTGTCGCGCTGTCCCCGGTGCGCCTGGAGCATCGACGATCTGCGCAAGAAGGGCCGTCTGGGGTGTCCTTTTTGTTATGAATACTTCAAGCCGATCCTCGCCGGCGCCTTGGCCAATATGCATCGCGGCGAGCTGCACGTCGGCAAGCGGCCCGGCGAAGTCGCTCCGGGGAGCGACGCCGATGTTTCTCGGCTGCGGTTGGAGCTGCTGGCCGATACCCGCGAACTGGAGGCGGTGATTTCGCGCGAGGAGTACGAGCGCGCCGCGGTGTTGCGCGACCGGATCGCCGAAATCAAGCAGCGTCTGGCGGAGCTGGAAAATCCGCCGCCGAAAAAGAAAGCCGCTCCGCGCCGGAAGGCCGCTCCGAAGCCTCCGAAGGACGCCGCGGCCACGGAGGGCTCCGCCGATGTCTGATTCCGTCGATAAATTGCTCGCCCACAAGGTCAGTTGGCTGGCCGAGGCGCCGGAAAATGGCGACATCGCGATCAGTTCGCGGATTCGGCTGGCGCGCAACCTGGTCGGCTTCGCCTTTCCGACCGCGGCGTCGCACGAGCAGCTCGCGGCGGTGCGCACCGGGGTGCTGGGGGTGATCCGCGGCGCGGAAGCGCTCGGGCCGGAGGCGTTGATTTTCGAACTGCGCGATCTCGACGAGATCGACCGCGGCATCCTGCTGGAGCGGCGGCTGATTTCGCCCGACGCGCTGGCCCGCGCCGAGGATGCGGCGCTGGCGGTTTGCGCCGGTGAATCGGCGGCGGTGATGATCAACGAGGAGGATCATTTGCGCATTCAGGTGCTGAGCTCCGGCTGCCGTCTCGGAGAGGTCTGGCGCGTCATCGACGAGCTGGACAATCAACTGAGCCGCAAGCTCGATTTCGTCTACGACCGCGAGCTCGGCTTTCTGACCAGTTGTCCGACCAACGTCGGGACGGGGATGCGCGCTTCGGTGATGCTGCATCTGCCGGCCCTGGTGCTTTCCGGTGAGATCACCAAGGCCACCCAGGGCATCGGCAAGCTCGGTTTGACCGTGCGCGGCGCTTCCGGCGAGGGGACCGATAATTCCGGCAATCTTTTTCAGGTCTCCAACCAGAGCACCCTGGGCGAGAGCGAGCCGGACATCATCGCCCGCCTGGAAAAGGTGATCGAGCGCCTGATCGAGCACGAAAAGGACATTCGGGTCCGTCTGATGGCCAGCGACCAGTACCGGGTTCTCGACCGGGTCGGCCGCGCTTACGGCAGTCTGCGGCACGCCTATAAGTTGAGCGCCCAGGAAGCGATGAATTCGCTGTCTTGGATGCGTTTCGGCGTCGACCTCGGGATTTTCAACTCCGTGGATATTCCGGCGATCAACGAATTGCAGCT
>JAVBSD010000294.1:0-4814 GCA_031547325.1 Victivallaceae bacterium
GATCTGGCCGGCGGCGGCAAGCTTTCGCGGGTTCTGGGGCAGAGCCCGTATATGCCGCCGGGGTCCAACGCGATGCTGCGCATCGCCGAAGAATCCGGCGAGGTCGGCGAAATGCTCGACCGCATCGCCCAGGAACTGGAGGCCAACACCCGCTACCGGGTCAAACGGCTGATGGCGGCGCTGGAACCGCTGATCATCATGGCGCTGGCGCTGGTGGTGATGATGGTGGTGCTGGCGGTGTTCATGGCCATCTGGCAGATGAATTCAATCAAATAAGGAGACGGAAAATATGAAACGGCGCAAATCCCGATTCACCATGGTCGAAATGATCATCGTGGTGATGATTATCGCGGTGCTGGTCGCGGTCGGCACCCCGATGTACCTCAATTACCTCAAGGACGCCCGGGTCACCGCGGCCAAGCGGCAGATCGCGCTCTTCGAGCAGGCGATCCTGGATTATTCGATGCGGATGGGCAAGCTTCCGCCCCAGGATCCCGGGCTGGAAGCGCTGATCCGCAACCCCGGCAACGACAGCCGGTGGCGTCCCTTTCTTTCGGGCGACTCCGTTCCGCTCGATCCGTGGAGCAACAAATACGTCTACCGCAACCTGGGCAACGGCGAATACGAAATCCTCAGCTACGGCGCCGACGGGGTGGAGGGCGGCGAAGGCGACAACGCCGACATCACCAACCGGACCGCCCCCGGCGCCAAATAGGCCGGACCGGTGATCCGTCGCGGTTACACCCTGGTCGAAATGGCGGCGGTGCTGCTGCTGCTGCTGGTCATGCTCACCGTCGCGGCGGTCAAATTGTACCCGGCGGGCGGCGCGCCGTCGCTGGAAGAACACGCGGCGGAGCTGCGCGAGGCCGTCACCGGCTGCCGGGTCCGGGCGATCACCGGCGGGCAGGAACAGTCGCTCTCCTACCACCCCGGTTTCCGGCGCTGGCAATGGCGGGGAGCCGGCGGCCGCGAGGAGGAGCTGGCGCTGCCGGCCGGGATCGAGGTGGTCATTGCGGGAAAGCGGCCGGACCCGGCGGCCGGGCCGGTCACGGTGTTCCGCATCGATGCCGGCGGGCGGATCGACGCGCCGCCGGTGATCCTGGAGCAGGAGAGGCGGCAACTGAAGATCACTCCGTCGCCGGCGACCGGCGCGGTCCGTTTCGGCGAGCCGGGCGAAGCCGGTTCCGGCGGCCGGGAAAATGCGGTCGAACCTTTGTGGCTGGAGGCGCAATGATGCCGGAACGGCGCAAAACGGGCTTCACGCTACTCGAAGTGGTGATGGCGCTGGCGGTTCTGGCGCTCGGGCTGGCGCTGCTGCTCGGGCTGTTCGCTTCGGCGTCGCGCCGGCTGACCGACTCCTGGAACCACTGGGAACGCAGCCACGAACTCATCACCGCCGCCGAATATCTGCTGCTGGCCGGGCCGGAAGTGGAGCTCGACGATGAATTGCGCAATCCCCGGTTTGAAGTCGAATCCCGTTATGAAGAGGTCGAGTTGCCCGGCGTGGACGGGGTCGGCGTCGATGGGATGGAGCTGACGACGCTGCGTCTGCTGCTGTTCGACGGCAATCGCCGCGAGCTCGACGATTTGAGCGTGGATTGCTGGAGGAGCACGCTGTCCCATGCGCAATAAACCTTTCACTCTGCTCGAAATCATCGTCGCGATGTCGATTCTGGCGGTCATGGCGGCGCTGATGGCCTCGATCATCCACTCGGTGCCGAGGAGCTGGTCGCTGCAGCGGGAACAGGCCGACCGTCTCGCCGGGCTGGTCAAGCTCGAACAATTCGCCGACACGGTGCTTCGCAACGCGGCGCCCTTCGAGTGGCGCGACGACTACAACCGCGAGCGGCAGGTTTTTCTGGGGAGTTCCGAAGTTCTTGTCGCCGCGTATCTGCGCGATTCCGGCATCGGCTTCGCCGCCCTCGGCCGGCGCGGGGGCGAGGTGGTGCTCCAGTACCGCGGCGAGCCGATCCTGTACTGGGAATCCGACCCGGAGGAGCTGCTGCCCGAGACCCTCGAAGAGGAAATCCTCCTGACCGGGGTGGCGGCGCTGCGTTTCGGCTACGCCGAATGGGAGAGCGGCGAGCTCGAATGGCGTTCCGCCTGGAACCGGGATTACAATTACATCCCGCAGGGAATCCGGTTTCAGGTGGAATTCGAGGATGGGACCCGGGTGAATTACCTGCGCCGCACCGCCGGCAACGGTTATTACACCAGCTACGGGAGGCGCAATGAACCGAAGCTGTGACCAGGGCGGCGCCGCGCTGATCACCGTGCTGGCGCTGCTGGCGCTGGTGGCGGCGATCGTCGCCGGCGCGGTGGCGCTGAGCCTCTACAGTTCGGTCGAGTCGACCGCGGCGGTCGACCGCGCCCGGTCGTTTTACGCCGCCGAAAGCGCGCTGAACCGGGGCATTTTCCAGCTCCGGCGCGACATCGCCGGGCATCCGGCGCGCACGCTCGGCGGCGTTTACGACGAAGACAACCGGCTCGAACGCTGGATGGCCGACGGCGTGGTTCATGTTACGCGGGTCGGTTCCGAAGATTACCGGGTCACGGTCGCCGACGCCGGCGGCAGTCCGAGCCTGGAGGTCGAGGATCCGCAGGAAATGCTGCGCGATTTGTACACCGCCCGGCGGGAGCGGCTGGCGGCGCTGGGGACGGAGCAGGAGAACCTCGACTTCGATGCCGACCTCGACCGTTTCGGCGACTACATCGACGGCGATTCCTTCCGCAATCTCAACGGCATGGAGGCTGACGAATACCGCAAGCTGGGGCTGGCGGCGCTGCCGCGCAACGGCGCCATTCAATTTCGCGAGGAGGTGTTGTGGATTCCCGGGGTCCGCGAATTTTTCGGTTCCGGGCCGGGCCGCTTCAACGGGCTGGCGGTCGTGGCGCCGGCTTCGCTGGCGGCGCCGGAATATCGGTTGAGTTTCTACAGTTCGCCGGTGGATTTCATCGCCGACCAATATCTGCTTACTCAGAACGAGATCGGGGAAGTGCGCCTGGCGCGCCGGGCGTGGCGCGGGGAGCGGGAGCGGCCGGAATCGAACCTGAATGTGGCGTTGTGTGCGCGGCTGGAGGCGATTCTGGAGGTCGACGAAACGGGGACCTACACGCTCCGGGCCGAACCCGAATCCGGTTCCGGGGCGGCCATCGAGGCGACGCTGCGCTTCGATGGCGGCGCCCATTTCCTTGAATTCTACGATTATTTCACGGATTGACCAGCACGGCGGCGGTTTCTTCGGGCTCAAGTTCGCGCCATTGTCCGGGCGGCAGGCCGCCGAGGGCGAGGGAGCCGGTGCGGACTCGAATCAGGCGTACGACGCGGCTGCCGGCCGCCGTGACCAGGCGGCGGATTTCGCGTTTGCGTCCTTCATTGAGAATGAACCGGTAATGGCGCGGCGTCAATTCGTCAACCTGTTCGGGGCGAAGGAATTCTCCGTCGTCCCGGATGCCCCGTCGAATGCGGTCGAGGGCTTCCCGGGGCAGCGGGTCGCGGGTTTCGACCCGGTCTTCCTTGAGCACGCCGTAGCGCGGGTGGGTCAATTGGAGGACGAAATCGCCGTCGTTGGAAAAAATCAGCATGCCTTCGCTGGCGGCGTCGAGCCGGCCGGCGGAATAAAGCCGGGCGGGGCGTCCGAGGTCGATGAGGTCGACGGCGCGGAGAGTGGCGTGGGGATCGGAGTTGGTGCAGACGTAGCCGGCGGGTTTATTGAGCATGATATAGACTTTGGTTTCGGCGGCGACCGGGCGGCCGTCGAGTTCGATCCGGGCGTCGGGGGTGACGCGGGCGGCGGGATCGGAGACGACGGCGCCGTTGACGGAGACCCGGCCGTTTTTGATGGCTTCGGCGGCGTGGCGGCGGCTCAGGGCGCCGGTGGCGGCGAGGGTTTTGGCGAGAAGGGGTGTTTTTTTCGGGGTCGATTCCATAAGAACTTGTCTTTTCTGGCTTGATGAACTATTTTATATCATAATTTAATTTACGGAGGGAATTTTGCAAACCGGAAAACTGTCATTGGTGGCGACGCCGATCGGCAATTTGGAAGACATCACGCTGCGGGCGCTGCGGGTTTTGCGCGAAGCGGAGCTGATCGCCGCGGAGGACACGCGGCGGACGCGTCAATTGTTGAGTCACTTTGAAATTCCGGCTCCGGAGCTGACCAGCTTTCATGCGCACAACGAGCACGCCAAGTATGAGGCGCTGCTCGACCGTGTGGCGGGCGGGTTGCGGGTGGCGTTGGTGACTGATGCGGGGACGCCGGCGATTGCGGATCCGGGTTTTCTGATTGTCCGGGCGGCGTTGGAGCGCGGGCTTGAGCTGGAGGTGGTGCCGGGGGTATCGGCGTTGACTTTTGCGGCGGTGGCGGCGGGGGTGCCGGTGGACCGTTTCGGGTTCCGGGGGTTTCCGCCGGTGAAGCCGGGGAGGCGGCGGAGTTTTTTTGAAGAGATTGCGGCGGGGGATGAGACGGTATTTTTCTATGAATCGCCGCATCGGGTGGGTGGGGCGTTGGCGTTGTTGGCTGAGGTGGGGGCGGGGGATCGGCCGGCGGCGTTGATTCGGGAGGCGACCAAGGTGCATGAGGAGGTTTTGCGGGGGAGTGTGGCGGAGTTGGCGGAGCGGTTGGCGGGGACGGCGCCGAAGGGCGAGTTTGTGGTGGCGGTCGGGCGCGCCGAAAAATAAAAAAAAGAAAAAAGAAAAAAATAGTCGGCCGCCGCGCAGCAAGGCCAGGGTCCAGGTGGGTCCCACCTGGCGCGGTCCAGCCGCGTAGTCGGGTCGCCTGTCTCAACAGGCGAAACAGTGGGTAAGCCCGAGC
>JAVBSD010000325.1:0-3103 GCA_031547325.1 Victivallaceae bacterium
CGGATCGTCGCGAACACCGGAGTCCCGGAATAAAAAGCCTCCATGACCCGTCCGTGCACCGTCAACGCCGCCGCGCCGGCGTCGGCCAGCGCCAGCGCCAGCTTCACCGTCGGTTCCGGGTCGGCCGCGTCGAGAATCCGCAGTTTCGCCGTCACCGGGAAACGGCTGGCTTCGGCCAACCGCCGGAACAACTCCACCGCCCGCCCGGGCTGCCGTCCCAGAGCCGCCCCGGCGCCCTTTTTCGTCACCTTGGGGACCGGGCAGCCGAGGTTGAAATCCAACACGTCGAATTCGCCGCGCTCGTTGACCGCCCGGACCGCCTTTGCCAGATGCTCCGGATCGCTGCCGACCAGCTGGCAGCCGAGAAACTCCTCGTCGGCGCCCCGCTCCAGCATCCGGAAGGATTTGCCGTGGGCGTAGGCCAGGCTCGACACGTCGATCATCTCGGTGAACATGTACTTCGCGCCGCACCTCCCGGCGGCGCGGCGGTACGGCAAATCGGTATATCCCGAGAGCGGCGCCAGCAGCAGCGCCTCCTCCGGGTAAAGCATCGCGGGGTCAGTCTTCATCGCCTTCGTCGTATGCCGCCTGCAATTTGCGCAACGCGCGTTCCTGGACCTGGCGCACCCATTCGCGGGTGCATTTCAAAACCTGCCCGATCTCCTCGAAGGTCCGCTGGCCCATGCCGTCGAGCCCGAACCGCAGCTCGATCACCCGCCGCTCCCGTTCTTCCAGGGCGTTCAGCGCGCCGCGCAGCAACGCCAGCGCATCCTCGTCGGCGCAAATGGTGTCGGGCCCGGCCTCCTGTTCGTCCGGCAGACGTTCGAGCAAGGTCTGCCCGGCTTCGTCGCCGACGTCGCGCCGGGCGTCCAACGAGGTGGTGGAAAAACGCTCCACCCGCCGCAGCGACTGCATGACCCGGAGAGTGAAATTCAACTTTTCGGCCAGCTCCCGGTCGGTCGGTTTGCGGCCCAATTCGACGGTCATTTCGCGCTCGACCCGCTTCATGCGGTAGAGCTTTTCCAGCGAACGCAAGGGGATGCGCACCGTGCGCGCCTGGCGCGCCAGCGCCCGCCGCATCGCCTGCTTGATCCACCAGGAGCTGTAGGTGCCGAACCGGGCGCCGTTGCCGGGATCGAAGCGCTCGACCGCCGCCAGCAACCCGAAGTTGCCTTCGCTGACCAAATCGTGCTTGGACAACCCGCGGTTGAGAAATTCGTTGGCGATTTTCATGACCAGACGCAAGTTGCTTTTCAGCAACTTGGTCTTGGCCGTTTCGCGCTCCGCCGCGTCGGGGGAGCGCATCGCGTTGGCCAGCGCCGCCTCTTCCTCGCCGGTGAGCAGCTGAAAGTCGAGGATATTGCGCATGTAGACCTGCGATGTGGTCATCGAGGTCTTGCTCCCTTTCGGGGGAGCGGCGGCGCTTCCGCCGGAATCCGGTACAGCGCCAGGTTGCGGCAGATCGTCCTCGGCCATAAGAACTAAATCCCGTTCAGCGTCCCCTTGTACTTGGCGAGCAAAGCGTCGAGCGTCACCACGGCGGCCGCGCCGCCCGGCAGGGTCAGCGTCAGTTTCCGCGCTTCAGTCACCTGCCCGATCCGGGCGAAAGCCACCTTGTCCAGAGCTTTTTCCAGCGCCGCGGCTTGCGCCGGAGCAGTCGTCAGCACGAAACGGCCGTTGGATTCGGCAAAGAGCGCCTCGGCGGCGTTGCAGCCGTCCGCGCCCGGAGCGAGCCGCAGGTCGGCTTCGATGCCGAGCCGTCCGGCCATCGCCTTGCGCGCCAGGGCCATGCCCAAGCCGCCCAGTCCCGGCGTGGTCAGCGAACTCGCCAATCCGGCGGCGGTCACCGCCTCGATCGCCCGGTAGACCGGCAGCGTTTCCGCGGCGTCGACGCGCGGCACCGCGTTGCCGGTGGCGTCGAGCATGGCGTAGTATTCGCCGCCGCCGAGCTCCGGGTGGGTGGTTCCGACGACGTAGACCAGGTCGCCGGGGCGCTGCACTTCGGGAGTCACCGCCCGCGAGATATCGTCCATCTTGGCGATCACGCTGAACAACACCGACGGGGGGATCGAAATCTTGCGCCCGCCGCGGGTCGAATCGTTCTTCATCGAGTCCTTGCCGGAGATGCACGGGACCTTGTAAAGTTTGGTGAAATCGTAAAGCGCCCGGCAGGCGCGCACCAGTTGCGCCAGCTTGTATTCGCCGTCCGGCGTCTTGTCGCTCTGCACCGGGTCGGGCCAGCAAAAGTTGTCCAGTCCGGCCATCAGCTCCATCGTGCCGCCCGCCGCCAGCGCCCGCCGCACCGCCAGGTCGATCGCCGAAGCCATCATCCAGTAGGTGTCGATGTCGCTGTACCGGGGCAGAATCGCCGCCGACAGGACGATGCCCTCGCGGCCCAGCGGTTCGGCCATGGTCACGGTGGCGTCGCCGAAGACGTCGCGTTCGCGCCCGATCAACGGCTTGATCACCGACAGGCCCTTGACCTCGTGGTCATACTGCCTGGCCTTGTATTCGTCGGAACAGATGTTGAGCCGTCCGGCCATCGCCTCCAGATCGGCGCCGAGATCGCGTCCGGCGACCGCCGGTTCCGGGAACTGCGGGGCTTTCCAGGTCGCCTTGAGCTGCATCCGGGGGACCCCGTCATGCATGAACTCGATATCCAGCCAGGCGACGGTCTTGCCCTTGTAGCGCATGTGGAATTTGCCGTCGTCGGTGAACTCGCCGAGGACGGTGAGTTCGACGTCGCGCTCCCGGGCCAAAGCCAGCAGCGCGTCGAGATCCTCGGGCGGCACCGCGAAGCTCATCCGCTCCTGCGCCTCGGAAACCAGGATTTCCCACGGATCGAGTCCGGCGTACTTCAGCGGCGCCTTGTCCAAATCCATCACGCAGCCGCCGCACAGCCCGGCCATTTCTCCGACGCTCGAAGACAACCCGCCCGCGCCGTTGTCGGTGATGAAACGGTAGAGCCCCAGGTCCCGCGCCTCGCGGATGAAATCGCCCAGTTTTTTCTGGGTGATCGGGTCGCCGATCTGAACCGCGGCGGTCGGGCTTTCCTGGTGCAGCTCTTCGCTCGAAAAGGTCGCGCCGTGGATTCCGTCCTTGC
>JAVBSD010000493.1:0-5527 GCA_031547325.1 Victivallaceae bacterium
GCGCCCAGGTCGACAGCGTGGTCTGCCTCGCTTCGCTGGCCAACCAGATGATGGTGCAGGAAATCCAGAACCCCGGCGTCGAATCGGTGATTTCGGACCTCACCGACAACCGGCATCCGGAGCAGTTCTTCCTGGTCGACGCGCCGCCCGGGGCGACGGCCTTCGGCGACCTCGCCGGCCGCTTCCCGGCCGCGACGGCGCTGATCGGCGTCCGCCGCGGACACCGGAATCATATCCTGCCCGGCGCGGACTTCGCGCTCGAACCCGCGGACCGGGTCATCCTGGTGGCCTCCGAAAACATCGCCGACGAAATCCGCAAATGAGCGGCGGATCAGCCGGCGTTTTCATTTTTGGGGTGAAGCAGCAGGAAGACCAGGGAGGCCCCGGCGGCACCGCCGGGTTGAAAGCGCCGGAGCAGACCGTGCCGCCGACCGCGAACGCCCCCGGAGCGCTTTTCTAACACACTTTAAACAATAGGCCGTCAAAATCCGCATCGCATAACATTTTGGGACGATCGTCCAGATTTTTGGCACGATCTTTAAGGCAATGTGACGCCGTTTCCGCTATAATAGTATTAGTATGGACGATTATCGCCAACCGCAATCGGAACAACCCAAAAGGAGCCGGTCCCATGAAACGCTGTCTTCGGGAATTCACCCTCATTGAACTCCTGGTCGTGATCGCAATCATCGCCATCCTGGCGTCGATGCTGCTGCCGGCGCTCTCCAAGGCCCGCGCCGCCGCGCAGCAGGCCAAGTGCGCCAGCAACCTCAAGCAGATCGGCCTGGCCCATCATCTCTACGCCCACGACAACGACCAGTACGTCGCGCCCGGGCTTCAGCCGCCGTCGGGCTACTGGACGTGGTACGTCACCTTGAACACCTACGTTCAGAACTCCAAGTTCTTCGCCTGCCCCTCGGCGACCCCGGTGATCAAATGGGTATTCGGCGCCAGCTACGCGGCCAACGGCGGCAACCCCGACGATCCGGTCTCCTACGTCCAGGCCACCGGCACCACCGGCTACGACAACGCCGTCGCCGGTCACAGCGCCAACCAGCCCTACCGCAAATTCGAACAGTACAAAAATCCCGCGGTCACGGTGATGAACCTCGACGGCACCATGACCACCGGATTCACCATCGGCGGCGGCGCCGATCTCTACACCTTCATCGCCAACGGGACCTACCCCAAGGACCGCCACTACAAGCACGGCGGCGCCAATATCTGCAATATGACCTTCGGCGACGGCCACGTCGAAGCGATGAAGTACGGCGCGTCGCTCGAAAACGACCTGGTGTGGAGCCTTTGAAAGTGTTCCGCAACCTCCTGACCGCCGCCGTGTTCAGCCTGGCGGGGACGGCCATGGCGGCGGACTCGGCCGCCGCCTACCCGACGCCGGCCGGATTGGTCGTCAACCTCCCCGATGGCGTCGCCGCGACCGGAATTTCCGGCGTGACCGCGCCGGAAATCGACATCTGGGACGACGCCAAACTCGAATGGCGGACCGTCTCCGCGGCCGGGGAATTCGCTCCGGCGCGGACGCTCCGGATTCCCGGCGCCGCCGACGCCTCCCGGGTGGCGCTCCGGGGGCCGGACGGCCCGGTCGCTCCGGCGGCCGCGCCGCAAACGGGTCCCCTGGCGCTGAATCCGGACCCGGAGGGAATCGCCAGCGGCGCTTCGAGCGATCCCGACACGGTGTGGTATCCGAACGGCATCGACGGCCGCTGGCTGGCGGTCGGCAATCCCAATCTCCTGAACCGCCGCGACAAGGTGACGCTGCGCTTCGACATCTCCGGCCTGATCCCCGCCGGGCGGGTCCAAAGAGCGGTGTTGCGTTACGCGCAGAGCCACTTCGGCTGGCGCGACGAGGAGATCGTGCTCGAACACTTCACCGAGGAGCGGTTGGTGCTCTCCGGCAACGACCTGATTTCCAGCCGGGTCGAACCGGTGTGGCACTACGTCGCCGACCGCGCCATGCCGCCGTGCACTGTGACTGAAATCGACGTCACCGACTCGATCAACCGCGATCTGGAGCGGGGGTTCGGGTTCGCGACCTTCCGCATCGCCGACGTCAGCGCCGAGCGTTTCGGCAATCCGCGCAACGAGCTCACCGGCGTCACCATCGAAACCCAACCCCTCACTCTCTTCTTCACCTAATAAAAAAACAAAAAAATAAAAAATAAAAGGGCCGCCCAAAGGGCGGCATGGTCCAGGTTGGACAACCTGGTGCGATCCAACTGCATAAGTTGGTCGCCCGCCTCAGCGGGCGAAACTGTAAAGAAGCCCGAGCGGGAGCGAGGGCGGAGCCGCCCGGACGGCGATGGCGCACTTTTTGGGGAGCAACGCGTACCCAAAAAGTCCGCTCGGAGCCGGGCCGGCCGCGCCATCGAAGCGCGAACCGACAACCTTAAAGACAGTCAGAAAAACAATAAACCGGTATGAAATTCATCGTAAGCTTCCTCGTCGTCTCCGTCGCCGCCGGTCTGTGGGCCGGCACCGTCCTGGCCCCCGACGGCCGTTCCTACCGTGAAATCGTCGTCGCGCCCGATGCGCCATCGATGGTGAAGCTGGCGGCGCGCGAGCTGGCCGAACACCTTGAGCTGGTCACCGGCGACGCCATTCCGATCGTCGCCGACGGCCGCGGCTCGGGGGCGCGTCCGGTGATTTGCGTCGGCGCTTCCGAAGCCGCCGCCGGCTTCGGGGCGGACGCCGCCGGCCTGGAGTTGGAGGGCTTCCGCATCGTCTCCCGGCCGGAGGCGTTGATCATCCTCGGCCGCGATTACGACGGCCCCCCGATCTACCTCGAAAAAAATCCCTGGCGGGCGCTCGAAGTATGGAACGCCGAACTCGGGCTCAACGCCTTCGGCGAAGCCGGCACCCTCTACGGCGTCTACCGCTTCCTTGAGGAAGTCGCCGGCATCCGCTGGTACTGGCCCGGCGACGACGGCCGGGTCGTCCCCTCCGCCGACCGCCTGGAAGTCCCCGAGTTCGTCCTCGAAGACGCTCCGGAATACCATTACCGCTATCCATGGTTCTGCCTCGGCGAGCTCGACGGCGAGCAGCTGCTGTGGCTGCGCCGCGCCGGCTTCGGCGGCCAGGTCCCGGTCTACATCATGCACAGCTACAACCACATGCTGAAGTACAAGGACAGCAATCCGGAATACTTCGCCCTGGTCGACGGGCAGCGCGACTTCGACAATCTGTGCTGCGTCGGCGGCCACGGCCATCTGTGCCTGACCAATCCCGAGGTGGTGGAACGTTTCGTCGCCGACATCCGCGCCTACTTCGATGCCGATCCGGTCCAGCGTTTTTATCCGCTGGTGCCGATGGACGGCCTCACCCGGGTCTGCGGCTGCGACGCCTGCCAGGCCGAAATCGATTACGACCTGCCGCGCCAGGGCCAGTTCTCCAACCACATCTGGGGCTTCACCAACAAGGTCGCCATCGAGGTGGCCAAAACCCATCCGGACAAATTCATCGGCTGCCTCTCCTACGAACAGTACGCCAATCCGCCGTCGCGAATCCCGGAACTCAATGATAACGTGGTGGTGATGATCTGCTACAGCCGCGCCGCGCTCGCCGGCGAGCGCACCCGCGACGACGTCCGCCAACGCATCGAACAGTGGCGGACCCGCACCTCGAACATCTACACCTGGAACTGGTATTTGAACCACTGGGGTCCGTGGCGCGGCCTGCCGATGGGCGGACCGGAATTCTACGCCGACGAATACCGCTGGCTCGCCGGCCTCGGCGTCTGGAAAGGCGAATTCATCGAAGCCGAAGGCCAGAGCAGCCGCGACGACATGAGCCGCCTCGCCGATCCCGGCATGCAGCACCTGCCGCTCTACTGGTCGGCGAAGCTGATGTGGCATCCCGGTTTCGACGTCAATGCCGCCACATTGGAATACTACGACCTCTTCTACGGTCCCGCCGCCGAAGCGATGCGGGAGTTCTGGGAGTCGGGGTTCACCGCCTACGCCGCCGCCGGCGCGGCGCTGACCGTCGACAGCGGCCGGGTCGGCTTCGTCCCCGAGGACGCCTACGACGCCGGACGGCTCGACGCGATGGCGCAGCTCCTCGACGACGCCCTGGCGGCGGTCCCGGCCGATTCGGTCTACGCCCGGCGCATCGAAGTGATCCGCAGCGAATTCCTGCCGGCCCGGCAGAGCCTGGTCCGTTTTTCGCGCCAGGGCAACCAGCAGTTGACGGTCCGGCCGATCGCGTCGCCGACCGAGCTCGATCAGGTCGGGGTGCAGCGCTTCGTCAGCCGCGATGGCGGCGCGACCTCCGAAGCGACCTGGTTCGCCGCCGGCTATGACCGGGACAACCTCTATCTGAAGTTCTTCTGTTACGAATCGCAGATGGAGCGGCTGAAGATCGACGGCAAAGGCCGCGACGCCGCGCTGGCCTGGGAGGACGACGCGATCGAAATTTTCATCTCTCCGGATCCGTCGGAACCGGAGACGTGCTTCCAGTTCATCATCAACGCCGACGGCGCGGTGTGGGACGCCCGGCACAGCTTCGGCGTCGTCGGCTCCAATTCCTGGAACGCGCCGGGCGTCGCCGCGGCGGGCGCGCGGGAAGCCAACCGCTGGGTGCTGACCGTGATGATTCCCTTCCGCGATCTGGAGCTCCCCGCCGGAACCCGGCCGGAACGCTTCCTCGCCAACTTCTACCGCGGCCACGCCGCCGCCGGCGTCGAGCTGTACTACACGTGCTGGTCGCCGACCTTCGCGCCGGCCAACTATTCACCGGCCCGCTTCGGTTCGTTGAGCTTCGGAGAATGACCATGACCGTTCCGGTACAAGTCCGCCGCCTGACCACCGAATACCTGACCGACCCGGTGGGACTCGATGAACCGCGCCCGCGCTTCGGCTGGCAGCTCCAGGGCGACCGGCCGGGCCTCCGCCAGACCGCCCGCCACATCCGGATCGAAGGCTTCTGGGATTCCGGCGAGGTCGACGACGACCGGAGCTGCCAGGTCGTTTACGACGGGCCGCCGCTCGAACCGCGCACCGCTTACACCTGGCAAGTCCGCGTCCGGGACGAAGCGGGAAGCTGGTCGGAGTGGAGCCGTCCGGCGGTCTTCGAAACTGGCCGGATGACCGCCCTCGCCGGTTCGCCGTGGCTGATCCCCCCTCACGGCGCGGCGCCGATGGAGCCGGCGCGCTACCTCAGGCGGGCCTTCATCCTGCCCGGCGAAATCCGCCGCGCCCGGCTGTACATGAGCGCGCTCGGCATGTACATTCCCAGCGTCAACGGCCGGCGGATCACCGCCAACACCCTGATGCCGGGGTGGACCGATTATTTCAGCCGGGTCCAGTACCAGGCCTACGACGTCGGCGAATTCCTGCGTCCGGGCGCCAACGTCCTCGGCGCCATCCTCAACGAAGGCTGGTACGCCGGCCGGATCGCCCGTCATTATTCCGGCGAACAGCCGACCTACGGCGAACGCCCGGCCCCGTGGTGGGGGGGCGGCGGGGGGGGGGGAGGGGGGGGACCGCGGGAGATACGGACCCACCCCCAC
>JAVBSD010000037.1:0-4554 GCA_031547325.1 Victivallaceae bacterium
ACGTCGTCCTCGACGACCAATACGTAGCGATAGATCATGACTTTGTCCCTCACTTCCATCGAAGTGCCGCCGGAGATGGCCCGGTCGTTGATCGGCAGCTCGATCTCCAGGAGGTAATCTCTGTAGAGCGAGCCGTATGGACCGTTGTCGGGCCGGGCGCGCGCCAGCAGTTTTTTCCAGAATTCCACCGTCCCGCCGGGGAGGTTGTCCATTTCGGAATAACGGATGGTCACGCCGTCGGCGTTGACCGCGACGGCCCGGCGGGGACCGGAGGACACCAGAACGAACTCCGGCGGCAGGTCGATCCGGAAAGGCAGCCGGGCGTCGCGGGCGTTTTCGGAAGCCACCGCCGGACGCAATATGTCGCCGCCCATGCGCTCCACCCACCCCACCGGCAGGGTTTCCTGGACCGCCGGCAGCGGCGGCGCGGCGGTCACGGTCAGGTTGACGGTCACGAAGTCGATCTGGTTCTGCAGCAGCTTGCGCAATCCCTGGAGCTGCTCCAGCTCCAGGGTGACCCGGCTGAGTTCGTTCTCGATCTTGAGCATGTCCTCGATCAGTTCGGCCTTGTCCAGCAGCGCGGTCAGGCGCTTGCGCAGCGCTTCGAGGTTGTCCAGGCGGATTTCAAGGTCGGTGACCTCCGTCGTGACGTCCTCGGCCACGGTGCGCCGCGAAGTCACCACGCCGAGCGCTTCCAGCGCCGCCAATGAAGCCTGCGCCCGGTCGACCGGAATCCGCAGCACCGCGCCGGAATTGTCCATCGATTTGACATAGCCGCCGGCTGCTTCGACCACCTTCCGGGCCGAGGCCAGAGCCGCGCCCACGTTGGCGGCTTCCAGCTCCACCCAGGCGTGAAAACGCATCAGCCGCCCCTCGGGAACGGCGAATGAAATCTCGTCTTTCGGCTCCGCCCCGCCGGAATGGACATGCGAAGGAGGCGCGGCCGGCCGGGCCGGGAGGGAATCGGCGGGCTCCTCCGCCATTCGGGGCATGACGTAACATCCGGAGAGGACGGCCAACAGCGCTGCGGCGACGGGGAAACCGATTTTCATGGAACACCTCCCTCTTTTTCAAAGTATAGCACCCGGACCGGGTCAATGCAAATAAAAAAATGCTTTTCGCGCCATATTGGGAATTGCATTTTTCACGGCGGCGGTTACTGTAGGAGCATGATGATTGTCAAAAGTCACGGCGTGCCGCCGTGGCGGGCGGCGGTGATCCACGGCGGCCCCGGCGCGGCGGGTTCGGCGACGGCTTTGGCCCGCCGTCTCGCCGAACGCGCCGGCATCGGCGTCCTCGAACCCTGGCAGAGCCGCCATTCGATCGCGGAGCTGATCGACGAACTCAACCGCCAGCTGGCCCGCCACGAAAGCGGTCCCACCGCCCTGATCGGCCACTCCTGGGGCGCCTGGCTGGCGGCCCTCTACGCCGCCCGGCACCCGCTGGCGGTGAGCAAGCTGATCCTGGTCGGCGCCGGCGCCCTCGACGCAACCTACGTCGAAGCCATGAACCGCCGCCGCCTGGAACGCTTCGCGCCGGAACAGCGCGTCCGTTACGAACAATTATGCCGGATGCTCGCCCGGCCGCGGCTGCCCGACCGCGATCTCAGGCTGGCCGAACTCGGCGCGCTGTGCGACGCCGCCGACACCTTCTGCGCCCTGCCCGAATGCGAAAGCCACGCCGCCGTCTGCGACGGCGCGATCTACGCCAAGGTCTGGGCGGAGGCCGCCCACATGCGCGCTTCAGGCGAACTGCTCGCCGCTTTCTCCGGAATCGCCTGCCCGCTCACCGTCATCCACGGGAGCGAAGACACCACCCCGCCCGAAGCCGTCGCCGAACCCTTGAAGCGCGCCGGAGCGCCGCACTCGCTCCACGTCCTCCCCGAATGCGGCCACACCCCATGGTGCGAGCGCTACGCCGCCCTCCCCTTTTTCGAACTTCTCGCCGCCGAAATCACCGGCTGACGACCGGAATATGAAGTTTTTTTCAAAAAAAATCCTCTTGCTGTTGACATACATGGAATTTATATGTATAATATAAATAAAGGCAAAGGAGGAATGTCATGGCGCGGAAAAAAGATTTGTCCAACGGCATCGCCGAGGCGATCATCCTGAAGCTGCTGGCGGAACGCAGCATGTACGGCTACCAGATCATCAGGGTGGTCAACGAGCGGACCGACGGGGCTTTCGAGTGGCAGGAGGGGACGCTCTATCCGTGTTTGCACGGCTTGGAATCGCGCGGCCTGATCGCCGGCGAATGGCTGATCGCCGACGGCGCCAAACCGCGCAAATACTATCAACTGACCCGCAAGGGCGCCGCCGCCGGAGCCGAAAAGGCGCAGGAGGTCCAGGAATACCTCGCTTGCGTCTCAAATTTGCTCTTCGGCGCGGCCTGCCATGAATGAGGCCTTTCAAGCCGCCGTCGAGCTCGCCACCCGCGGCCTGGCCGGGGACGCCGAGCTGCGCGACGAAGTCCGAACCGAACTCGAAAGCCACCTCGAAGCCTCCGCCGACGCCTGGCGCGCCGCCGGCCGGGAGCCCCGGGAGGCCGAACGGCTGGCCTGCGAGGCCTTCGGCGACCCCGAGCAGATCGGCCCACGGCTGGCGGCGGCCAATTTCCGGCGCATGAAGCTGCGCGCCCGAATCCGGCTGGCGGTCAAGGTCCTCTTCCTGCCGGCGCTGCTGCTGGCGCTGTGGGCCGGCATCAGCCTGCGCGACCTGACCGCGCTGCGCTGGCTGAGGGTCTTTACCGAGCAATCCGCCATGCGGGTTCCCTCCCCGTCCCTCGGCGAACAGTGGGCCGATCCGGCATTGGCCGCCATCCAGGGCGGCGACCGGGAAGCGGCCCGCCGCGCCTACGACGACCACCGCCTCGACCCGGTCTGCCGCGCCGCCTGGCTGCTGGAGGAGTTCCGGCGGCGTTCCGAGGATTCCGTGGCGGAACGCGCCGGGCTGACCGCCGAATTGGAAACGGCCCGGCGGCTGGAGCCGGACAACGCCCTGTTCGACTATCTGCTGGCGGCGCTGAACTTCGACCGGGCGGCGGCCGTCACCCGCCCCAAAGACGCTCCGACGACCCTGGAGGTGCTCGACCGCGAACTCCTCGACCGGGCCATGGCGCACGTCCGCTCGGGCGTGCTCAAGCCCTATTGCGAAACCTATATTGCGGAGGCGCTGCGGCGCAAGCTCGGCCCGCCCGACGAACACGCGGATATGCTCACCGCGCTGAACCGGGTCGAAATCGCCGCTCAAACCTGGCTGCCGCAACTGTCGGCGATCCGGCAATTCGGCTACGCCCTGCCCGCCTACGGCATCCTGCTGTACCGCGAAGGGCAAACCGCCGACGCCGAATTCTATTGCAACGCCGTCGCGCCCTATATCCTGCAATACAACGAAACCGTCTTCACGCTGATCGAGGAACTGGCGCTGCGGGGAGTCGCGGCGTCCGCGCAAAGGACTCTCGAAGCTTTCGTGCTGGAAACCGGCCGGCCCGACCTGGCCGAAGCGATCGGCGAATATTACGCGGCGGCGGCCGCCGCCTGGGCCGCCTTCGACGACGCCCGGCGGAACGATCGGAATTCCCTCACGCTGGCGGAACACGGCGGCTTCCTCGCCGGCTTGCTGTATCCGCCCGTCACCGAGACCTTGACAGCCGATTTTCTGCGGCCGGAACTCCAACTCTCCTACAATCTGCTCGACTCCGCCCTCCTCACGGCGACGCTGGTTTTCTGGAGCGTTCTGCTGCTGATCGGCATGGCCTGGGAATTGCTTTTCCGCAGCCGGAATTGTTACCTGATCCTGCCGCCGTGGCGGGACTGTCTGAAGTTTCTGCTCGCCGGCATCCTCGCGCCGCTGGCATTGTACTGGCTGATCAGCCGGTTCGATCCGATCGGCGGCCGCGACTGGTCGCTCCGCTTCAACCTGTGGCGCTACCTCGTCCAATGCCTGGTGCCGGCGCTGGGCATCCCCCTGTGGAGCGCCTGGATCTACCGGCGCACGATCAGAAAATTCTTCCGGCGCACCGGCCGCGGCCGGCCGGACCCCGCCCTGCTCGGACTCAACGCCCGGGTGGCGCGGCTGGCGGCGCTGCTGGTCATCGGCGTCTGCCTCGGCACGCTGCTGCGGCTGGAACAACGTTACTACGCAGCTCAAGACCAGGCCCCCGGCCGGGTCACATCCGGATTCACCGCGCCGGAAAAACGGATGATCGAAAGGCTGAAATCCGACTGCCGCCGGGTTTTCCGGGAACTGCCCGCCGAAGCTTTGCCATTGAAATAAGAATAGAACATGCTATATTATACGGTTCGCCGTATTTTCAAAATTCACATTTTATGGGGGTGTCCAATGATTTTCGGATGGATCTCGATCGGCGTGGTGGTGGTGTTGATCCTCCTCGTCATCAGTATGTACAACAACCTGGTCCGCGGCCAGAAAAATGTCGAGAACGGCTGGGCCCAGATCGACGTGCAGCTCACACGGCGCTACGACCTGATCCCCAACCTGGTCGAAACGGTCAAGCAGTACGCCGCCCACGAAAAAAACGTGTTTGAAAAAG
>JAVBSD010000011.1:0-3195 GCA_031547325.1 Victivallaceae bacterium
TCATGTGCAAAGCGAAGAAAAATGACGCCGAAGCGGTTGCGGGCGAGAAACAACCGCCGAAGAAACGCAAACGCAGGCTGTGGGTGCGGATTCTGCTCGGAATCGTGCTTTTCCTGGTGGTTGCGGTGGCGGCGCTGCTGATTTTCCGCGACCACATCATCACCAAGGCGGTGCGCGAAGTCGGCACGGCCGTGACCGGGACCAAGGTGGAGCTGGAGAGTTTTTCCAGCGCGCTCTTCCTCGGCAAAATCGAGCTCAATCAACTGTCGGTGGCCAACCCCGAAGGCTACCAGCATCCCTATGCGCTGCGTTTCGACAACCTGACCGTCAAGGTCGCCGTCGGGAGCCTGCTCAGCGACAAGATCATCGTCGAGGAAATCATCATGGACGGCCGCAAAGTCGACTTCGAGGCCAAGGCGTCGCTGAACCTGACGCAGCTCCTGAGCCTGAACCTCAAGGAACTCCTCTCCGGCGAATCCAACCTGACCCGCATCCAGCACAATATCGAAAAATTCGCCGACGCCGGGGAAGCCAAACCCGCCGGGACCGGCGAGGAAGCGCCGCCCAAAAAGGTGGTCATCAAAAAACTGACCGTCCAGAACACTTCGATCAGTTTTTCGAGTTCGCTGCTCGGGACGACCTTGCACATCCCGCTGCCGAGCTTCACCTCCACCGATATCGGTGAGGAGAGCGACTACGGCGACGCGATCAACGAGGTCTTCGAAGTGCTGTACGAACACATCGGCCTGGCGGTTTTCGACTTCCTGAAAACCCACGGGACCAACCTCGGGAGCGCCGTCGGCGGCGCGGTGCGCGACGGCGCCACCGCCGTCGGCGGAGCCATCACCGACGGCTTCATGAGCCTGATGCCGGGAAAGAGCGAAGAATGAGCCCCCGGGCGGCGGGCGGAGTCCGGCTCCGCCACACGGTGTGGTCCCACCCGGCCAGGGAATGGCAAGGGGAAAACCCGCTGCCCTGCCTGATCCGCGAAACCTACAACAACATCTACCCCTACCGGGAACGCGATTCCATCTCCGGCGACACCGCCTGGCGCGACTACGAAGCCTACGTGCTGGAAAACGACTTCGTCCGGGCGGTGATTTCGCCGGAACTCGGCTGCCGGCTGGTCCGGCTCTTCGACCTGGTGGCCGGGCGCGACGTTTTCGTGGTGCCGGAGAGCCTGCGCCCGACGCCGATCTTCCTGCGCGGCATCTACCTGCCGCTGGGACTGGAGCTGAATTTTCCGCAGGGCCACAACGTCCATTCGGCCTCGTACATCCCGACCGAACCCGTCGAACTCCCGGGCGGCGCCAAAGGCGTATGCATGTACGTCTACAACGCGGTCAGCCGGTTGAACACCCGGGTGCTCTTTTACCTCAATCCGGGCGAACGGGTGCTGCGCCAGCGCATCACCTTCCACAACCCGGCGCCGGTGCGTTCGGGCTTCATGTACTGGGCCAATCCCAGCGTCTACAATTCGCGGGAGCTGCGGATGCAGCTCCGGGCTCCGTTCTGTTATTTTTTCACCGGGTACAATACCTTCCCGGAGATCGACGGCCGCGACATGCGGCTCAGCGTCAACCATCCCTATGTGTCGGACCTGTTCGCCATCGACAGCGACGTCGACTGGTTCGGATTCTACGATGCGAGCCGCAATCTCGGCGCGCTGCACCATGCGCCCAGGGAACTGATGAACGGCAAGAAAATGTTCACCTGGGGTTTCGACGACTACGCCCGCAGCTGGGGCCGCACCTTCAACATCGCCTCCGAAAACAGCTACGTCGAAATCCAGGCCGGCATGCTCGGCACCCAGCTCGAACATTCCGCCCTCGACCCGGACGCCGAACTGACCATCGATGAAGCCTGGCAGCCCTTGAGCGCGCTGCCCGGCGAAGTGCTCCACGCCGGCGACGAAGTCGTCATCTCCGGCGGCCCCGGCCGCGCCTTTTTCGGCGCGTCGCGCCGCGAACCCGAATGGCGGGTCGAAATCGCCGCGCCCGGCGGCGCCGCCAGGACCAGCCGGATCGCCGGGCTGGAGCCGGGCCGCTTCGCTGCGCTGGAGGTCCCGCCGAATTTCGATTGCGGCCACTTCACCGTCACCGTGACGGCCGGCGGCCGCGACGCGATGCGCCACACCGTGACGCCCTGCCGGCCCGCTTCGGCGGAGCGCATCCAGGCCGCCCGGGAGTGGCTGGCTTTGACGCCCGACACCCCGGAACATATTCTGGAAATCGCCTGGCGCAGCTACAAGGCGCGCGCCTTCCATTCGGCGCGGGAATTGCTGGCGCGGCTGCCGGAGCATCCGGAAGCGCGGCGCATGCTCCGCGAAATCGAATGGTGGGAGGACCGCGCGGCCGGGCCCGCGCCGGCGGCAATCGCGCTGCCGCAACAGGCCGAGCCGATGCCGGAGGCGCGCCTCGCCGAAGCCGACCGCCTCTACCGCGAAGGCGACCGCGAAGCCGCCCGGCAAATGCTGCCCGAAACGGTCGCCCAGTGGCAATACCTGCGGCAGTTTCTCGCCGGCGGCGCCATCGACGCGCCGCTCGACGCCCCCTGTCCCGATACCGTGCTCGAACGCGACGCGCTGCGGCAGTGCGCCGAAGCCGGCGATCCTCTGGCGGCCCAGTCGCTGGGCAATTATTACAGCCGCCGCGACCCGGAGGCGGCGGAATTTCAGTGGCGGCTGGCGGCGGCCGACGGCCGCTGCGGCGTCGCCCGCCGCAACCTCGGGTACCTCCGGCTGCGCCAACGCGATTTCGCCGGGGCGCTGGCCGCCTACGAAGCCGCCTTTCCGGTGCTCGGGGAGTCCGGCCATTTCCTGATCGAGTGGCTCCAGGCGATGCGTGTCAACGGCCGCCACGCCGAGGCGCTGGAGCGCCTGGCCGCCCTGCCGGAGTCGGTCGCCGGCCACTCCCGGATCGGCCGGGCGCGGGCCGAACTGCTGCTGGACACCGGGCGTTTCGCCGAAGCGATCGCCGCGCTCTCCGAGCGCGAGTTGTTCATCTGGGAGGGCGAAGCCAATTATTACCGGGTTTACCGCCAGAGCCGGACCGCCCTCGGCGAAGCGGCGCTGGCCGCCGGCGACCCGGCGGCGGCGCGCGGCCATTTCGCCATGCTGCTGACCTCGCCCGCGGAGCTGCCGTGGGGCAACGCCGACGGGACCAACCTGGCGCTCGGCCATTATTTCCTCGGCTT
>JAVBSD010000306.1:0-10674 GCA_031547325.1 Victivallaceae bacterium
GCGCCAGGGGTACGACTGCTGCATCGACCGCGAATGGACGCAGCGCACGGTGGTGGATGAAGTGATGAAGCTGGCGGATTTCGACATCGACTACGCCCAGTATTTCGATCAGAATCTGGGCGGGGCGGCGCACTTCTGCTATTCGCGCAAGCATGAGCATCCGCCGATGCCGGGGGTATGGCAGACCGAGGCGATGGTGAGGCTGTGTGCGGAGATCGCCGCCGGGCTCGCGGAGCGCGACAGCCGCATGATGATCGGCTGCGAAGCGGCGGCGGCCCAACCTTACCTGAAATACATGAACCTGAGTGATTTGAGGAATATCAACGCCTACGCGGTCGGTGCGAAACCGGTACCGGCCTACAGCTATGTCTTCCACGAATACGTCAACAACTTCATGGGCAATCAGAACGGCTTCGACTGGATGATCGACATCGGCAAGTCGCCGGAAAATCTGCTCTACCGCATCGCCTACAGTTTTCACGCCGGCGATTTGCTCGGCCTGATGCTCAAGGATCATGGCGACGTCCACTGGAACTGGGTGATGAAGTGGAGCCAGCCTGCTCCGGAGCAGGAGCCGGTCCGGACCCTGGTGCGCAACCTCAACTTCTGGCGGCGGACCAAAGGCAAACCGTTCCTGGTCTACGGCCGGATGGTCAAGCCGCTGGTCAAGGTCGAATGCGGCGTCTATTCGCTGCCGTCGAAGGTGGCCGGCGACGGTCTGGACACCGATTCGGTGCTCTCCTCATCCTGGCGGGCTCCCGACGGGACCCGGGCGCAGTTTCTGGTCAACTTCCTGCCGGAGAAGCAGAAGGTCACGTTGCAGCCGGGGCCGGACGCCGTGATCGCCGTCGGCCGCATGGACGGGACTCACCTCGGGCGGCGCGGGTCGTTCGAGCTGGAGATTCCGCCGTTGCAGGCGGTGATGGTGGTCCGCGGCCACGAGTGACCCTCCCCAAAAATAAAAAAAACAAATAGGGCCGCCGCGAAGCAAGGCCACGGTCCAGGTCCCGTGGACCTGGTGCGATCCAACTGCAAAAGTTGGTCGCTCTCCTCAGCGGGCAAACGGTAAGGAAGTCCGGGCCGGCCGCGCCATCGAAGCGCGTTTAAAAAGCGCAAATTTCCGCGAACTCATCACATCGGGGGGAGGACCAGGGGTGAAAAAGGTGTTGTCGTCGTTGTGCGCCGTCTGGTGCGTATTGCAGGTGGCGGCCGGCGGAACGGAGCCGTTGCCGTTTGCGCCGGGGCCGGAATGGCGGGTATTTTTCAGCAACCGCCTCGACGGGGAGACGGCTTCGCGGATCGATCCGGCGCTGGATACGCTGACGCTGGATGACGGAACGGCAATCGCGGCCCGGCCCGTCGTGCTGGAGGACGGCCGGATCGATTTGAACACCGTGCTCGGCAGCAGGCAGCCGCCCGGCCAACTGGCGGCCATGGCCGCCGGGTTCACTGTCGAACGCGCCGGAACGGTCCGGATCGGCGCCGGATGCGACTGGTGGTTCAGTTGTTACGTCAACGGCGAATTGGTCTATTCCACCATGGCGTCGGGGAACGACGATTATCCGATCACGCCGGACGATCACGTCTTCGAGGCGCCGGTGCGCGCCGGCGTCAATGCCGTCGTTCTGCTGGTGAAAAGCGGCACCGCCAGTTGGCAGGTGGCCTGCGCTCCCACGGAGCTGGCCGCCGACAGCGTCAGAGGCCGGATCGCCGACCGGATGACGGAACGCCTCCGGCTGCGGCAGCTGGCTGCGGCCCGCGCCGAAGTGGAGTCCGGGCCGTGGCTGGCCGCGCCCGAGCCGGGGACGATGAGCGTCGGGTTCATCACCGCCGGCAAGGTGCCGGCCGGGATCGACTATCGGGTCGCGGGCAGCGAAAAATGGACCCGGAAGTGGGACGCCGAAGGCGGCATGGCCCGGCAGACCCGCTCTATCCACCTGGTGCGCCTGACCGATCTCAAGGAGAACACCCGCTATCAATACCGGATCGTCATGGCCGACCCGGAGAGCAACCGCGAGGTGATCGATCCGGCGATCCGGGAATTCACCTCCTTCACCGCGGACGCGCTGGATTACCGTTTCCTGGCGTTCAGCGATACCCAGTTTTCGCCCTGGACGCGGGTGAAGATGCTCCGGCGGGCGCTGGCGCTGGACGCGGCGGCCGGGGCCGCGTTCTTCGTGTCGCTCGGCGACGTCGCCGATGGCTTCGATGATTTCAGGATGGCGTACTTCGACTCGTTCCTCGATGTCCTGAATATGGCGGAGCCCGCGCGGCCTTTCATTCCGGTGCGGGGCAACCACGAATTGCGTGGCCGGGAGGCCGATATGTGGTTCGACTGCTTCGGGAAATCCTATGGCTTGTTCCGCCAGGGCGAGGTCTGTTTCCTGGTCCTGGATTCCGGTGAAGACAAGCCGGCGCAACCGCTGACCCGGCACCATACCGGCATGACCGTCGACTGGCCGGGGTACTTCGCGGAACAGCAGGCCTGGTTGGCCGAAGCGGTGCGCTCTCCCATCTTCACCGACGCCAAATTCAGAGTGGTGCTGTGCCACGCCGCGCCCTACAGTCATAACGGCGCATACATGATGAACCAGGTCCGGAGGCTGATCGGGCGCTGTTTCACCGGACCGGAGCCGCAGTTCCGGATCCACTTATGGCTCTCCGGGCATGTGCACGAATACCGCCGCACCATGCCGGGAACTTCCCGGATCGTCGCGGCGAAATCGCCCGGGGCGCTGGACGGCGAGGGGGCGGATTATCCGTTTACGATCGTGACCAACGACGGGCCGGGCGGCGGCCGGGACATGACCGTCCTGGCGGTTGCGGTGAGCGGCGGCATGCTCAAGGTCGAGGCCCTGGAGCTGGACGGCGAAGTGCTGGACAGCTTTGCGGTCGACGCCAATGGCGGGGTCGTCGAATCCCATTCCGCGCCGGAGCTGAAAATCTACGACGGCGCCACCGGAGAGGCGGCCGGCACTTGACAAAGCTCCGGTCCGGTGGTATAATGAAAGAGAAAGGGGGAGGGAATCATGGCAACTTTTTTCAAAACATGGCAACAATGGGTGGCGGTCGCGGCGGTGACGCTGGGATTGGCCGGTGCGGCGAGGGCGGAGGAGGCGGAAGCCGTCGAGACGCCGGAGGTGACGCAGGCCAAGGCCGGGGAATGGATCACCGATTACGACCGGGCGGCGGCGGCGGCGGCCGAATTGGGCCGCCCGATGCTGTTGGATTTCACCGGATCGGACTGGTGCGGCTGGTGCATCAAACTCGATGACGAGGTTTTTTCCAAGCCGGAATTCACCGCTTACGCCAAGGAATCTTTGGTGCTGGTCAAGCTCGACTTCCCGCGCAAAAAGAAATTGCCCGAGGCGGAAAAGAAACGCAACGCCGAATTGAGCGACCTGTACGGGGTGCGCGGTTATCCGACCATCATCCTGGTCGACGCCGAAGGAAATGAGCTCGGACGCACCGGCTACCGGCAGGGCGGCGCCGAGGCTTATGTCGGGCATCTGCAGAAGATGCTCGAACCGGTCGAGGATGTCGCCGCCGCCGACGGATGGCTGACCGATTTCAAGGAGGCGCAGAAGCAGGCCCGGGAAACCGGCCGGCCGATGCTGCTGGATTTCACCGGATCGGACTGGTGCGGCTGGTGTATCAGACTCGACGAAGAGGTTTTTTCCAAGCCGGAATTTACCGCTTACGCCGAGGAAGCGCTGGTGCTGGTCAAACTCGACTTTCCGCAGGACATCCCGCAGTCCCGGGAACTGATCCGGCAGAATGAGGCGCTGATGGAGCAATACGGCGTCGAAGGCTTCCCGACCATCATCCTGGTCGACGCCGACGGCGAGGTGCTGGCCGAAACCGGCTACCGCCGGGGCGGCGCCGAGGCTTACGTGAAGCACCTGAAAGAACTGCTGAAGAAGTAAAGCTACTGTTCCGGGCGGCGGCGCAGCAGCGCCGCGCCGACCCGCGCGGTGAAAGGCGCGACCAGAACCAGCCCGAAGCTGCCGATCAGAGTTTTGACCGCCTCCGAAGCGACGTAGGGGTTGTTGATGAAATCGATCGGCAGCGTCCCCTGGGCGGCGAAGGTCATCATCAAGGTCAGATAGCCGCCGGAGTAGGCCAGCAGCAGCGTCGTGGTCATCGTCCCGACCACGCTGCGGCCCATACGGAACCCCGACCGCAACAGTTCCCGCGCCGGCAGTCCCGGCCGGCGGCGGGACACCTCGTCGATGCCGACGGCCACATCCATGGCCAGATCCATCACCGCGCCGGAGCTGGAGAGGAAGATCGCGCCGATGTAGATGTTGGGCAGGCTGAGAAATTCGAATCCGGAATAGAGCAGCGCCTGGGACTAGGGCATCACCGCGCCGTTGATCTTGAAGAGGCCGGTGAAGACGCAGGCCAGGATCGAACTGGCGAGCACCCCGAGCATCGCTCCCAGAAAAGCGGTCAGCCCCTTGCGGTTCAGGCCCGCCACCAGGAAAATAATCACCGCCGACAGCAGCGTCACCGCCAGGAAGGTCACGACCAGCGCGTTATGCCCCTTCAGGCACAGCGGCACCACCAGCTTCCAGATCACCAGGCAGCTGAAGATGAACGACAGCAATGCGTTGAAGCCGATCATCCCGCCGAAGGCGATCAGCAGCACCCCGAAGAGTGTAAACAGCAATACCGTGTACCCGATGCGGTAATGGTCCTGGGCGTTCAAGGTCGAAGTCGCCGGATCGGCGTTGTGGAGCATCCCGACCAGAATGGTGTCGCCGGGTTGGAAAATTTTATCCAGCTCCATCTGGGCGCGGAGCTGGTTGACGGCGCGGAAATGGGCGCCGCGCCACTTGCCGGAGAGGATCTCGACCTGGAGCATCTGCGAGCCCTTGACCAGCAGCCCGAGATCGCTCAGGTCGGAGTTGTCGACCGAAATCACCCGCGCCCGCTCCTTGGTCCCCGGATTCGGGAACTTGACCGGAAACAGGTCGGTCAGCGCCAGCGCGACGCACCCGGCGGCCAGCACGGTCACCATCACGGCGTCGCGCCGCGCCAGTTTGAAAGGCAGTTTCCGGACGAGTTCCCGAAACGGCATGGCGGATCAGCGCACGACCAGCTTGAGCCGCTTGGCGATGTCGGTGTTGTCGATCGAACCGGTGAACAGCTCCGAACGGGGACCGGCGGCGGTGGTGCTGACCGGCAGCGCGGTGTGGGCGGTGCTGGTCCAGGCGACGCTGGCCTTGTTGTTGAGGCGGCGGACCGCTTCATCGGTCAGGGCGGCGACGCCGCGATTGTAGGCGTTCTCCAGCGCCTGCTCCTCGGCCTCGGTCAGGTTGAGCCCGCCCGGCCGGCGCTGGCCGCCATCGGCGAAGATGAAACCGAAATATTCGGTGAGCAAGGGCTTGGCGTCGGCGAAGCTCTGAACGTTCGCGGCCTGGAATTTGCCGGGGAAGGCGTCGCGGGAGGCCTTCTGCGCCGCCAGAAGTTCGATGTAGCTGGCGTAGCCGGTTCCGGCGAAGCCGAGGGTCAACCCGCCGGTTTCATGGTCGCCGGTGACCACGATCAGGGTGTCGTCGGGATGCCGTTCGGCGAACTCCCAGGCCGTCCGCACCGCGTTGTCGAAGTCGATCACCTCGACCAGAGTGGTCGTGGCGTCGTTGGCGTGGCACATCCAGTCGATTTTGCCGCCCTCGACCATGATGAAGAAGCCTTCCGGATTGTCCAGCAGCTCGATCCCCTGCCGCACGAAGTCGGACAGCCGCAGGTCGCCCTCGGCCATGTCGATGACGTAAGGGAGCTCGCCCGCCGCGCCGAAGGAGAGCGCCTTGCCGGCGCCGGGCCGGAGGGTGTGAAAGGTTTCGGGGGTGCGGCTGACCGTGTAACCGGCTTCTTCGGCGAGCTGGTAGATGTCGCCGGCATAGCGCGGATCGTCGGTCTGGTTGTGGTTGGCGACGCCGCCGCCGCCGAAGTAGTCGAAGTTCGACGCGACCAGGTCGAGGCCGAGCTGGTAGTAGTTGCCGCGGCTCTGGTTGTGGCCGTAAAAGGCCGCCGGAGTGGCGTGGTTGATGGTGACGTTGGTGATGATGCCGACCTTGCGGCCGTGGTCGCGGGCGACTTCGGCGATCGAGGCGAGCGGCTGGTCGCCGGCGGCGTTCATGCCGATGCGGCCGTTGGCGGTCTTTTCGCCGCAGGCGATGGCCGTGCCGCTGGCCGCGGAGTCGGTGATGAAGGCGTCGGCCGCCCGGGTCGTGGTCAGCGCCTGATCCTGAAATTCATTGATCAGCAGGCCGCGCCCTTCGGTGATCCGGAGAAATTCGTCGGTCATCATCCGCTGCGGGATCGACAGCCCGTCGCCGATGAACAAAAAGACGTATTTGACCGGTTTGACCTCATCCGCCGCCATGCCCGCCAGGCAGCACACTGCCGCGAGGGCGATAAACCAACGTTTCATAGTACCGAATCTCCTGTGTTGTTTATATGATGATTACGATAAGCGTACTTCGCCGTCGACCAGCACCGTTTCGGGCCGGAAGCGGTCGTTGAGGATCGCGATGTCGGCGCGGTAGCCGGGGGCGATCCGTCCGAGCTTTTCCAGTCCCAGCGCCTGCGCCTGGTTGTAACATACGCATTTGACCAATTGGGTCAGCGGCTTGCCGGTGATTTCATGGACGTTGCGCAGCGCGTCGCAAATCTGCAACGTCGAGCCGGCCAGCGAACCGTTGGAGGCCAGCCGGGCGGCGCCGCCGGCGACGATCACCGGCAGTCCGCCCAGGGTGTACTCGCCGTCGGGCATGCCGGCCGCGCGCATCGCGTCGGAGACCAGTTGGATGCGTTCGACGTCCTTGTGCTCGAAAATCAGTTGGATCATGTCCGGGCAGATGTGCAATTTGTCGCAGATCAGCTCGATGAAGACCTCCTGGTGCAGCAGCCCGGCGCCGACCAGCCCGATGTCGCGGTGGTGCAGCGGAGTCATCTGGTTGCAGAAGTGGGTCAGGCTGTTCAAACCGTTGGCGGCCGCGGCGAGAAACTCGGCGTGGGTGGCCTGGCTGTGGACGCACGACGGCGCGATGCCGCAGCCGCAGACCTGGCCGGCGAATTCGGCGCCGCCGGGCATCTCCACCGCGTAGGAGAGCTTCAGCACCGGGAAGATTTTCTGCAGGCGCTTGACCTCCGCGATGTCGGGCGGACGCACGAAATCGGGATTCTGGGCACCGAGGCACTTGGGATTGATGAAGGGGCCTTCGAGGTGAACGCCGGGGACCTTGGCCCCGGGGGCGCCGGAGGCGACGTAGGCTTTGGCGGTCTCCATCGCGGCGGCGATCATCTCTTCGGAGAGGGTCAGCGAGGTCGGCAGCCACGAGGTCACGCCCTCTTTGAGCTTGTCCTGCGACATCAGGGCCATGCCTTCGACGCTGGCGTCGCTGAAGTCGGCGCCGGAACGGCCGTGGCAATGCACGTCGATGAAGCCGGGCATGGTCATGCGCCCGGCCGCGTCGACCTTGCGGTCGGCCGCCGGAGCCCGGCCGCCGACGAAAATTTCGCGGATAAAAGCGCCGTCGACCAGGATCGACGCGCGCTCGACCTCGTAGTCGGGCGAGATGATGTGACAGTTCTCGATCAGCAGCGTGCTCATATGGAAATGCTCCCTATTGATAATGATTCCCGTAACTTACCATTCCCGCGGGGAATTTGCAAGTCACTTTCGGCAAATTAACTTGATGAACGCCCCGTCGCCCGGCTCCAGTTGCGATTCGCCCCGGATCGCGGCGATTTCCCAGCCCGGCGCGACGGCGAGCTCCAGCGGAGCCGGAATGCTGCCGTTGTTGACCGCGATGACGGTGACTTCGGTTTCCGAAACCGGGTGCAGCGTCAGGTTGACCGCCGGTTCGGCGGAGCGGACGGGGAGGGCGGCCAGGACTTCGGCGGCGAGATGGCGGTACCACAGATGCCATGGGTGCTCTTCCAGCGCGCCGGCCGTGCCGGTCACGGCTTTTTCCACCGGCAGCGTGGAGAGGAAAATTTTGCCCTTCCCGAGGCGGGATTCGAGCCACACAGCGTTGCCGTCGGCTTCCCGGGCCAGGGAGAGCGCCCGCTCCTCCAGCCGGCCGATCAGCAACCGGCGCGGCCCGGCCAGCCGGAAGGTGTGGCCGGCGAATTCGAATTCGGCCGGCTCCCGGCGGTCGGCGAGGCCGAGCGACTCGAAGCCGAAGACATCGTTGAAAGGCGCCAGGATGCCGTCGTCGAAGGAGATATAGAGCGTCGCCCCGGCGCGGACCTTGTCGAGCAGTTCGAGGTAGCGCCGGCGGGAGATCGACTGGTCGCCGGCGAGCCCCGGGAGAATGTAGCAGTTGCTCTCCGGCAGCGGCTCGGCGGCGTTGGCGAAGGAAACGTCGAAACCGGCCCGCTTGGCCAGCAGGAAAGCGCCCCAGGCGTTGCCCCAGGCGTCCTGGTAGCAGCTGGTCAGCACCACCGCGCCGGTGCGCCGCGGCGGCAGCGGCTCCGGGTGGAGCGCGTCGATCCGGGCCAGGGCTTCGGCGAAGACCTTGACGAACGGCTTCGGCGCGCGGTCGCCGGTGAACAGTCCGAGCTGGCGCTCCACCGCGTTCCATTCGTAGGGCGCGTAATCGAGCTTGTCCTGGTCGAAGGCGCACCACCACACCAGCGCCCGGTTGTCGTGGGTCCACAGATTGAGCAGCACTTTGCGCAGATAGAGCATTTTTGCCCGGTCGTCGCCGATCATCGGGGCCAGAGTGCCGAGTTCCTCGCTGAAGCACGGTTTTTGACCGAGGTCGGCGTAGAGGCAGCCTTCGCCCGCCGCGTGCCAGGCGCTGCGGAAGCTGGCGATGCCGTCGCGCCCGGCGTGCGGCGTGAATAACGGATACGGATGGGTGGTGTAGTAATCCACCAGCTCGGTCTGGTCGGAAATCAGCCAGCCCGCCTGGTCGAGGTAGCGGTGGGGATGGCCGGCGATCAAGCTGTGCATGCCCGAAGCGATCGGATGTTCGCGGTCGATCGAACGGATCGCGCCGGTCACGGTCGACAGCCACCACCAGGCTTGTTCGCGGTCGGCTTTGCCGGCGGCGTTGCATTCGTTGCCCGGCCCCCAGGAGGCCAGCGCCGGATGGCGGTGGAATTCGCCGACCAGGCAACGGATCATGCGCACCTGCCAGTGCACGGCTTCGGCGTCGGTCAAAAGACTGCGCCCGGCGAAGGCCGCCGGCGCGAACAGCCGCCCCGACATCCAGCCGGTCACCAGCCCGATCGAAACCCGAATGCCGCGCTGGTGCGCCAGGTCGAGGAAACGGCGCAGCCGTTCGACCATGACTTCGTCGACGCCGGCCCGCCCGGCCGGGGTGTCGGGGAAGGGACCGCCCCTGAAGCTGATTTCGTAGGGGATGCTCTGATAGGTATAGAGGACCTCCAGCGGCTGAAAGTCGCTCCACAAGGGGAAGACGCGCAGGTAGCGGAAGCCTTGCCCCGCCAGGACATCGAGGTCGCCGGCGACGGTGTTTTCGTCCCAGTCGCTCCACATTCTGATGCCGGCGTGGCTGGCCCAGTAGTTGCAGCCGACGGTCATCCGGCCGGCGGGAAAAAGTTCGGTGACGCTCATGGAATGTTCTCCGGTACGATGGCGCCGTGGCGGCGCAGTTCGGCGGCAATGTCGGCCGGCGCGAGTTCGCCGGGGTGTCGGTCGTCTTTGGCGGCCAGCGCGGCGATGGCGCCGGCGGCCTGGCCGGTGGCCATGCAGGTGGCCTGGACCCGCAGCGCCGAATTGGCCAGCCGGTCCGAAGAAATGCAGCGGCCGGCGGTGAGGAGGCGCGGGAAGCCCTTGAGCATCAACGCCCGGGCCGGCACGCTCGGCGCCACGCCTTCGGCCAGCGGCCGGCAGTCGAGGCCGGCGTCGCCCTCGATGTGGAGGTCGATCGGGTAAAAGCTGTGGCAGACCGCGTCGGGCCATGAACGGCCCGAAAGATAATCGTCGCAGGTAATGGTGGTTTCGCCCTCGATGACGAAGCTTTCGCGGATGCCGCACGACGGCGCGAGGTACTCCAGAGTCAGTTTCTCCAGACCCGGACGGGAACGCAGGAAACGGAAGAGCCGCCACACCGCGCGCCGCGCGTCGATTTCGCTCCGTGAACGGTCGTAGGGCTCGCGCATCGGCACGTGAATGGTGTTGTCGCCGTGGGCAGCCAGGATGTTGGCGACGGTTCCGGCGATGCCGAGGTCGTCGCGGCGCAGGTCGCCGGCGGCGACGGCGGCCCGGGCTTCGGCTTCGAGCCGGGCGATGTCGAGCGCTTCGAAGCGGTAGCCGCCGAGGCGGAAGATCGGCGTGCCGGGCTGGCGCGCCGGTCCGCCGAGGCGCGTGCCGCCGGCCAGCGCCGCGACCAGGGCGTCGCCGGTGGCGTCGACGACCATGGCGGCGCGGAATTTCTGCGACCCGGCGCGGAGCTGGACCCGGTCGGCGTCGGCGTCGGCCGCGGTGACCGGCGTGTGATAGCGGACGTCGAGATTGCGCCGGGCGGCGAAGTGCTCTTCGAGCAGCAGCGCGTAGACCGCCGGCAGGAAGCGGACTTGCTGAAGCCAATGCGGCCGGGCGTGGTCTTTCGGGTCCGGCAGCGGCATATGGCTGAGGCGCGCCGCTTCAGCGGTCCAAGCCCAGCCGAAGCCGCCGATGACCTGCCGTCC
>JAVBSD010000031.1:0-4197 GCA_031547325.1 Victivallaceae bacterium
CCTCGCGCAGCTTCAGCGATTTGTGAAAGGTATCGTCTTCTTTCCAGAACCCGAGGACCTCTTCCTCCAGGGCCGGAAACTCGACCTGGTTGTCCACTTCCCGGAAACTCGAACTATTCTGTTTGGTCATATAACTCTTCGAAATTGGCGATGTTGTCGTATTTGATGCGCAGGGTTTTGCCGGTGGCCGAATTGACCACCACCATCAGGTCGTCGCGCAGGTCGCGAATCGACTCGAGCTCGAGAATCGCCCCGTCGAGAAGATAAAGACGGAACGGCCCCTGCCGCACACCGTCATCGTCGACCGGGATTTGCGCAAACCAGGCGCGGCACCAGCCGTCGATCTCCTCAATTTCCTCCTCTTCGGTCGCGAATTCGGCGGCGGTCGCCGCACGCTCCGCCGCGGCGATCTCCTCCTCGGTCGCGGCGACTTCGGAAGTCGCCGCCAGCCGGCGCGGATAAACCCACGGCGCCAATAATCCCATGATGAACGCTTCGCCGCGCTTTTTGCCGGCCAGCTCCGCGATGGTCGCGGCCAGGAAACCCGACCCGATCCACAGCGCGAAAAGAGCGAAAACAATCAGCCAAAACACCACTCCGGGCTGCGCGCCGGACCAGAAAATCAGCTTGAACGAACTCGCCAGCCACCACAGACAAGTGGCGATTGCGCGACACGGCGCCAAAAACGCATCGACCATTGTAAGTCACCTTTCATTTGGCGTTAAACAGGATAATATATACCGGAATGACCGTAAAAGCAAGAGATTCGGACGATGAAATCACTTTTCGACGAGGCGGAAGCCGGCGACGACATCCTCCACCGCATCGCGGGCGGCGGGGAAGCTGTCGCTGTTGGCGGTCAGCGTGAAATTGAGAATCCGTTCCGGCGCGACTTCGATCATGCACTGCATCAGACCGAGCTTCATTTCCGGCAAATCGAATGCGAGACGCAGCCCCGGCAGCCCGCCGGCGCGAAAATTGGCGGCGTCGAGCAGCTTCACCGTGGTTTGCAGCGCGTCGCCCATCGCCTCCTCCAGCTCCCTTTTCGCCGCGTCGGGGTCGGTCACAAGCGGCAGATTGAGCCCCTCCATCACGGTGATGTTGAGGTTGTCCGAATAGTAGCGGCCGAAACCGATGAAAAAGTAATCGGCCCCCGGATCGGCGGCGATTTCCCGGCATTCTCCCAGGTGATCGAGCGTGAAGCCGATGCCGGCAAAGGCCTCCGGCTCGGCCTCGGCCCGGTCGACCGTCGCCGCGTCGACCGTAAACCAGTCATCGGGAATGTCCACGGCATAGCCGCGTTCGGCGGAGACGAATTCTCCGGCCGGCGCCCCGCCCGCCGCCGCCAGCAGCAACAGCAGCAGCGGCAATCCCCGCCGCCCGATCATGGCAGCACCTTGGCAAGCCAGCGCCGGACCGGGGAAATTCGCGGCCGGACCAGGCGCACCGGAGCGCCGCTCAAAATCGCCGCCGGATTGGTTTCAACCCAGGCGGAAACACATTCGGCGGAATAACGGCGCAGCAGCCGTTCGCGTGCCTCGGCCAGCAGCCAGCCGGTCCCGGGACGGTGCTGGTCGCCGGCGACGAAATGGCAGAGTCCGGCGTCGAGCAGCAGCTCGGCCGACCGGCGCACCCGGCGCCCGAAGCCCCCCGTCAGCGAACCGGCGTTGACCTGGATCAGGACGCCGGCGTCGGCCAGCGTCCGGCAGGCCGAAACCGGATCGCGGAACAGCCGTTCCGGGTGGACGGCGACGACGCGTTTCAGCTGCTGCGCTTTGCTCCACTTCAGCAGCATCGTCCAGTCGGAGGGCAGCATCCCGTTGCCGAGGCAGAAATCCACCAGCAGCGCGCCGGCCCCGAGGTAACGCAGCGATTCTTCGCCGCCGCGGCGGCGAATTTCGACCAGGTTGGTCCAATCGTATTCCAGTCCCGGCACCAGGGTGATTCCGGTTTTCGCGGCGGTCTCCTGCCATCGCCCGAAAACCCGGTCGTAGCGTTCGGCGTTGCTCCGGGCATGGGAAGTTGCCGCGATCGTGCCGACCCCGGCGGCGGCGGCGGCGGCCAGCATGGAGCTGGTGTCCTGATCCGAGGCGGCTCCGTCATCCAGCCCCGGCAGCAGATGACAGTGCAGGTCGATCACGCGCCGGTGTCCTGTTTGGGGGAATCGTTCTGGGCTTTTTCACGGCTCTTGCCGGACTCCCCGTAGCCATAGCCGTAGCCGTAGCCGTATTGGCTGCCGTAACCATAGCCGTAGCCGTACTTGCCGCCGTAACCGTATTTCCCGCCGTAGTTGAGTTTTTCCAGGGAGAAGCGGTTCAGCACTCCGCCGATGACGTTCAGCGACTTCTGGCGCAACTGGCTGACGGCGGCCTCCGCCGCGTCGATGTTGGTGCGTCCGGCGCAGAGCACCAGAATCAGGCCGTCGGCGACCCGGGAGATGATCGAAGCGTCGGCGATCGACAGACACGGCGGCGTGTCCAGAATGATATAATCGTAATTCTTCGCCAGTTCGTTCATCAGGGAGGAAAACTCGTCGGAGCCGAGCAATTTGGACGGATTCGGAGGGACGGGACCGGCGAGCAGCAGATCCAGCGGCAGACGCATGACGTTCCGGACCACGACATCGGGAAATTCGGCTTCGCCGACCAGGACGTTGACGATTCCGCGGTCGTTTTTGGTCCCGAAGATCCGGCCGAGATAAGGCTTGTGGAAGTCGCAGTTGACCAGGAGCACCTTTTTGCCGGTATCGGCGATCGAAGCCGCCAGGTTGCTGGCCACAAAGGTCTTGCCGTCGTTGGGGAAGGTGCTGGACACCACGAAAATACGCGCCCGGTCGGCCTGCGGCAGCGAATACTGCAGGTTGGTCCGCAGCAGGCGGAAGCCCTCGGCCATGGCGAAATTCCTCCGCGCCGTTTCCCCCGCGGCGACGATCCGGTCCGGCGCGTCGGGGTTGCTCTCCTCGACGACGCTGCTCTGGTCGACCAGTTTGGGGTCTTCGAGGATGGTGCCGAGCACGGGCAGCTTCAGGCGCTGCTCGACCTCATCCGGCGTCTTGACGCTGCGGTCGAGCATGAACCTCAGGAAGAAAAAGCCGAACATCAGAGCCGCGCCCGCGACGAAACCCAGCATGGTATTGCGCCTGAGCGGCAGCGCGACCGGACGGCCCGGCACGATCGGAAAGTCGAGGACCTGGATGTCCTTGCGCATCTTTTCCTGAACCACGTCGCAGAACACCTTGGCGGTGGCGGAGGACACCATGTAGGCCAGGACCGGATTGGGGCTGGACACGGCGAGCCGGATCATCCGGGTCTGCCGCACCAGGTCGACGCTGACCGAATACTTCAGGGCATGCTTGTTCTGCAACGCCGCGAACCACGGGCTTTCCGTGTCCAGCCTGAAGAAAATCGGTTCCTTCCGGGCGTCGTCCCCGATCACCTCCGTCGGCATATCGCCGTCGATGGCCCCTTCGAGCATCCGGAGCATTTCGCTCTGAACCCGGCGCGAGGCGATGATTTCCTTGTAGTCGTTGACCAGCTGGGTGGCCATCATCAGCTCGGAGTATTCGAGCCGCGCGGTCTCTTCATCGCTGAGCTGGTTGATGGCGAAAAGCTTGACGTCGGAGAGGTAAATCGGCGTCACCATATACCGCGTATAGCCGTAAAGCACCGCCGCGCCGATCAGCCCGGCGGCGATCACCGGCCGCCAATGCTTGCGGAAAATGCCCCAGAAAATAAAGAAATTCAGTTCTTTCATGCCGCTCCAAAGGGTAATTTGCAATTCCATAATGTATACCGGAAAAAGGCGAAAAGCAATCTGCGAACGGCGAACACCGCCGCATTTTCCGCAAATTTGATGCCCGCCCTGCGCGGAGAAAAAAATCCGCGTTCCCCGGTTGACATTTGAGCAATGCCATGGCATATTACAAAGTTGGGTTGTTTCCGGCGCATGTTCATATGCCCGGCGAAGTTCAATTTGCGGGAAAGATGGTTCATGAAAGACGAATTCGCGGTTCCTTCGAAAATGTTGGCCTGGCAGCTCTACGGCGCCGGGATGGAAAATTTCGGCGTCGCCGATCAGCCGGTGGCGATTCCGGTGCCGGAGCCGAAGGATGATGAACTGCTGGTGCGGATCGACGCGATCGGATTGTGCTTTTCCGACGTCAAGCTGATCCGCGCCGGCGAAGAGCATCCCCGGGTG
>JAVBSD010000388.1:0-3054 GCA_031547325.1 Victivallaceae bacterium
TGGCGCTGCTGCTGGCGGTGGAGTGGTTTGCGGCCTTCGACGGCGGCGCGGCTTCGCCGGCGTGGATGATCGGCGGCACGGTGCTGCTGCTGGCCGGCTTCGGACTGCAATTCTGCCGTTACGACCGGATCGTCTATTATGAAAACGTGGTGGCGCGCCTGGCGGCGGCGCCGTGCGACGAGATCGCGTTGCGGAGCATTCTGCGGGTGGCGGCGCTGGCCGGCGAAGAGGGGCGGGTTTCCGAGGAGGCGCTGCGGCGGGTGGTCAAATCCGAATACGGCGGCGCCTTCCGCGACTTCTCCCGGATCGAGCTCAAGTGCATCGCCACCGACCTGACCGAGCGGATCATCTACGAATACCAGATCATGCACCTGCAGGGCGACCACAACGGGCTGTTTCTGGTGCCGAACGCGCGGCTGAGCCGCTGCGAAACGCTGCTGAGCGGGCTGGCGGTGTGGCCCCGGGTATTTTTCGCGCTGCTGGTGGCGCTGGTCTGGATGATCATGCCCTTCGACCTGATTCCCGACGCTCTGCCCTGTATCGGGATGCTCGACGATGTGACGGTGGCGATTCTTTCCGGACTGGTGATCAAAAACGCGGTGGAGCAGTGAATAAGGAACCCTTTTGTCAGCTCGGCCGCGGCGCCGCGTACGCTTTCGCCGGCATCGGCGAATTCTACCGCAATCCGCGCTACTGGCGTTACGCCGCGCTGCCGCTGGCGCTGCTGCTGGCGGTCTACGCCGCCGGCGGCTGGTATTATTGGGTTCGCATCATGCCCCACGCCGCCGGCTGGATCGGGGAGGCGGAAGGGGCCTGGCGCTGGCTGGAGGTCGTTCTGGCGCCGCTCAGGTGGCTGCTGCAGTTGACGGTGCTGCTCTTTTATCTGATGTTTGCGGCGAAGACGGTCAACGCTTTTTTTGAAATCTTCTGGGCGTTGTTTTTTTCGCGGCTGGTTATCCGTTTCGAACGAGAGCGCTACGATCTCGGCGCGGCGCGGCTGCCGTGGCGGCGCGAATGGCTGTGGAACCTTGAATGCGGGATCTTCGCGGCCGTGACCTTCGTTTTGTGGCTGGCGCTGTTCGCGGTCGGCTGGTTTCTGCCGGTGATCGGGCCTTTGCTGCCGATCATTGCGGTCGGCTACCGCTACGGGTTGAGCTATCTTTTCAACTCCGGCTTCAACCGCAACATGTCGATTGCGATGCTGCGCGGCGAACTGGCCGGCCATCGCGGGCTGGTGCGCGGCTTCGGCGCGGTGATCTATCTGATCATGCTGGCGCCGGTGGTCGCGGTGTTTTTCATTCCGGGGCTGGTGCTGGGCGGCTCGATGCTGCTCAACGAAGGCGTCTATCGGGTGCCGCCCCGCCGCGAAAACCTCAATTCACCTCGTTTACCTTGATGACCTGGTAGATCGGCGGCCATTTGGTGTCGCCGGCGATTTTGTATTCGGTGGCGCGGATCCGGATCTTTTTGTTGTTGTATTTGGCGAGGTCTTCTTTGGCGTAGATGAAGCCCATGTACCTCAGCGGCTTGCCGTCGCCCTTGAACTCCCAGGCGGTGAAGCCGAATCCGAAGAAGCCTTCGACCTCCGGCAGCGGGGCGATGTATCCGGTGATGGTGACTTCGCGGCCCGTTTCGTCGGCCAGGTAATCCTTGAGCTTGGCGCGGATGGCGTCGAGGCTCGCGGGTTTGCCGGTGCCGGGGGGCGGGGTTTCGGTGGCGGTAGCGGTGTCCGCGGGCTTGGTTTCGAGGTAGTCGGCGTGGACGTAGCCGGTCAGGGTGACGCCGGCGGGGCATTTGATTTTGAGCCAGCCCTCGGTGGCGGTGTCGACGACTTCGACCTTGGTGTCGCGCACGGCCTTGCCGAGGATGACGCCGGAGGTCGACGGGGAATGGCGCAGGTTGGCGGCCGAGGCGGTGATTTTGCCGTCGGCGACCAGGTCCGCCGAAATCCATACGTCGGTGGCGGGGAGTACGATCTTGTACCAGCCGTTTTCCGGCGTCAGGAGGGTGACTTTTTCGCCGCGGACCAGGGTCCCGACCTGGGCGGCCGAGGCGGCGGGTTTGGCGCGGATGGCCAGGGATTCGGCTTTGACGGTGCCTTCGGAAGCGGCGGTGAGCGTCGCGGCGCCGAGACAAAGCGCCGCCAGCAGGGTCAGCGATCGGCAGAACATGGTTTCCTCCTTGAAATTGCACGGTTGACAGAGTATATTATAATTTAACGCCGTTGACCGCTTTTTCAATGTAACCGGATTGTGTTTTTCCGAATGAATTCACTTGAAGGCTTTTTGCAATACCTGAGCCTGGAAAAATCGGCCAGCATTCACACCATCGACAACTACCGCCGCGACATCGGGCAGTTCACCGCGATCTATGCTCCGGCCAACCCCGATTTCAACGATTGGGGTCAGGTGGACAGCGCGGCGGCCCGCGCCTTTGTGGTCGAGCTTTTCGAGCGCAAACACGCCAAAACTTCGATTTTGCGCAAGATTTCCAGCATGCGCAGCTTTTTTCGTTACATGGTGCGGCATGAAATCATCGGTTCCAACCCGTTTCTGAGGCTGCCGCCGATCAAGCGCGACTCGCCGCTGCCCAAGGTCATGTCGGTCGAGGGCATCGACCGGCTGATCGCCGGCGTCGTCGAATATTGGGAGCAGACCCAGGCCGAAAACCGCGCGGTGACGCCCGAGAGCGCCACCTTTGCGGCGGCGCGCGACACCGCGCTGTGGGAGGCGATTTATTCGGGCGGGCTGCGGATCAGCGAGGCGCTCGGGCTCAACCTCGGCGATCTCGACCTGATCGGCGGGGTGATGAAGGTGCGGGGCAAGGGCAAGAAGGAACGCCTCGCCGGGCTCGGTTCTTCGGCGGTCAAGGCGCTGCGCTCCTATCTCAAGATCCGACCCATGCGCAACCCGGACCGCAAGATGGGCGCGCCGGTTTTCGTCAACAACCGCGACGGCGCCCGGCTGACGCCGCGCAGCGCCCAGCGCAATCTGAAAAATTACCTCGAAACCGCCGGGCTGCCGCCGGATATGACTCCGCACAAGCTCCGCCACT
>JAVBSD010000104.1:0-2963 GCA_031547325.1 Victivallaceae bacterium
GGCCAGGCGATTTTCCCGGTGAAGCTGCGTTTCGCGGAGGAGGAGCAGAATTCGCCGTCGGCGCGTTACTATTACGGCGGCGACGAGAGCGATGAAACCACCGAGGTCGACACCATCGGCATCCTGCTCGAATCCGGCGACATGCTGCTGCCGGCCGCGGTGCCGCCGACGCTGACCGCGCGGCTGGAGAGCATCGTCTTCGCCGCCGGCGAAGAGCGCCGGGCGGAGTTCGTCGGCAGCCTCAAAGAGTACGGCATGCTGGTGGCGCGGCCCGCCGACGGCTTCGCCGGGCCGGGGCTGAAGCTCTATTCGGGCGACCCCGAAATGCTGTATATGCACCCGGCTTACGCGGTGCGCGCGGTCAATTACGGCGAGGAATTCGACCTGGCGGCGCAGCCGACCATGGTCGAGAGCTTCGGCGTCGGCTTCCGCGAGCTGCTGATCCCGCTGACCCGCGACGGCGCCGAATTCAATCTGCTCTTTACCGTCGAAGGCGAACTCATGGGGTGCCAGGGCGAGCTGCGCAGCGTCGCCAGGACGGGCGGAGCGGCCATGATTCCCTCCGGTGCGCTGGCCTTCGCCATGGCCGGCGATTATGACAGCCGGAACATCCCGCTGGCGCCGGAAGAGCGCCGCCGCATCGCCTGGCTCGGCGTCGCGGTGCAGCCGCTGGACAGCGACCTGGCGCGCGACGGTCGGGTGTCGAACCTGACCGCCGACGGGACCAACGGCTTGCTGATCAACAAGATTTATCCCGGTTCCCCGGCGGAGTCCATCGGCCTTGCGCCGGGCGACATTCTGCTCAAGGTCACCGCGCTCGACGACGGCGTCACCACGCTGCTGGTCGGCGGCGAATACGGCGGCTTCGGCATGGGCAATCCCCTGTGGGAATACTACGATGAAATTCCGGAACAGCACTACGATATGCTGCCTTTGCCGTGGGCGGGCGTCAAGTCGCCCCTGAGCGCGCTGCTGACCCGGATCGGCATCGGGAGCAAGGTCGAGCTCGGCTACATTTCCGGCGGCAAAATGTGTTCGGCGGAGCTGGTGCTGAGCGCGGCGCCGACATTTTTCGAAACCGCGCCCCGGTACAACGCGCGGGAGCTCGGGATCACCGTGGCCGACCTGACCTTTGAGGTCCGCGACTACTTCAAGCTGGCCGCGGACGATCCCGGCGTGATCGTGGCCCGGGTGCGCTCCGGCTCGCGGGCGTCGATCGCCGGAGTCATGCCTTATGAATTGATCACCCAGGTCGATTCGACGCCGGTGCGCGACATCGAGCAGTTCCGGGAGCTGGTTTCCAAGGGCGGCGAAATCCGCCTCGAAGTGCGCCGGCTCTCCCAGTCGCGCATCGTCACCATCACCGCGGGAAAGTTCTGATCCTGAAATTTGACTCCGGGCGGGTTGCGATGTATCGTATATAGATATGTCGAACCCGAACCCGGAGAAGCCCTGATATGGTCAACGCCATGCCCGAAACCGCCCGGCGCGTCTGGACGGAAAATTCCGCCGTCAACCAGTGCGCCGCCCTGCGCCGTGAATTCACCGTTTCCAGCGTCGGCGCCGCGCCGCGATTGCTGATCGCCGCCGGCGGCGACTACGTCGTCTGGCTCAACGGCACCGAAATCGGGCGCGGCCAGTATTCGGATTTCCCCGACCGCAAGACCTACACGGTTTTCCCGCTGGCCAACCTGAAGCCGGGACGCAACCTCCTGGCGGTGCTCGGCTACAACGCCGGCGAAACCTTTTTCACCGGCATGGCCACCGATCCCGGAATCGTTGCCGCCGTGGTCGACGACAAAACGGTCCATATGGCCGGCGGCGAGGGGTGGCGCGCGCTGGAACACGCCGGATGGCGTTCGGGAGCCATTCCCAGGCGCAGTCCCCAGGTCTGTTTCACGTCGCATTTCGACGCCCGGAAATTTCCGGAAGAGTGGATCGCGCCGGATTTCGACGATTCGGCGTGGCCGGCGGCGACGGTGTTCCCGGAGGGCTGGCGCTGCGCCGGCGAGCGGCCGGTGCCGGTCTGCCGCCTCGGCGCGCTGCGCGCCGGACGACCGGTCAAGGGCGGGACCTTCCGCCGCACCGACAAGAGCGACAACGACCGCTTCGCCGCGGTGATGGCCGCCGACGAATACTTTTTCACCCCTGAAATTCCGGTCGCGGCGGGGGAGGACGACGGGATTTTCGCGATCTACGACCTCGGACTGGAATCGGTCGGCTTCGCGGTGTTCGAGGTCGCCGCCCCGGCGGGCGCGGTGGTCGACTGCGCCCACGGCGAACACCTCGACGACGGCATCGTCCGGATGTACATCGGCGACCGCTGTTTCGCCGACCGCTGCATCTGCCGCGACGGGGTGACCCGGTATCAGCTTTTCTTCCGCCGGATCGGGGCGCGTTATTTGCAGCTCAACATCTCCAACCTCGGCGGCGCGGCCGCCGAGATCCGCTGGGCCGGGGTGCTGCCCTGGGACTATCCGCTGCCCCGGGCGGCGGAATTCCACTGCGACGACCTCGCCGCCGAACCCCTGCGGCTGACCGCCCGGCGCACCCTCGAAGCGTGCATGCACGAACACTTCGAAGACTGCCCGTGGCGCGAACAGTCGATGTACGCCTACGATTCGCGCAACCAGGCGCTGTTCGGCTATTACACCTGGGGCAACTACGCGTTCGCGCGGGAGTCCTTCGCGCTGCTGGGGCGGGGCCTCCGTCCCGACGGCCAGCTCCGGATCTGCGCGCCGACGGCGACGTGGCTGAGCATCCCGATCTTCTCGCTGGCCTGGATCGGGGCGGCGCGCGACCACTGGCTGTATTCCGGCGACGACGCGCTGTACCGGGAATTCTCCGACCAGATGGCCGACATGCTCGACCGCATGTTGGCGCGGCGGCGCTCGCCCGAGCGGCCGTTGCACGCCGGCGACGACAGGGAATGGTGGCATTTCTACGAGTGGTCGCCGGGGCTG
>JAVBSD010000469.1:0-2627 GCA_031547325.1 Victivallaceae bacterium
TGCGGCTGATGCGCGACGGCGGCGGCGGCAACATCAAAAGATAAAAAAAATAAAAAATAAAAAGGGGCGCCCAAAGGGCGCCATGGTCCAGGTTGGACAACCTGGCGCGGTCCAGCCGCGGAGGCTGGTCGCCTGTCTAAACAGGCGAAACTCCAAGGAAGCCCGGCCGGGAGGCCGGGCGGAGCCGCCCGGTCGTCGATGGTGGAGTACGAGGGGCGAAGCCCCAAGTACGGAACATGGAGCCGGGCCGGCCGCGCCATCAAGCGCGAACCAATAACCTCAAAGACAGTCGGACAAAAAAAAAGTCGATCCGCCGAAATTTCCGAAGCGGTATGACCAGGAGACATGAATCATGAATCGAGTTGAATTTCTTTCTGAGCTGGCGCAGTTTCCAGCGGTGGCGATTCTGCGGGGGATCACTCCGGCGGAAGCGGTTCCGGTGTGCGTGGAGTTGGTCCGGGCGGGCTTCCGGCTGATCGAGATCCCGTTGAATTCGCCTGAGGCGTTGCGTTCGATTTCACTGGTGGCCGAGGCGGATTGCGGCTGCCGCATCGGGGCGGGGACGGTGTTGACGCCGTGGGAGACCTGCGCGGTGGCGGCGGCTGGGGCCGAGTTCGTGATTTCTCCGGACACCAACATTGCGGTGATTCGGGCGGCGCAGGCGGCGGGGCTGGTGACGATTCCGGGGTTTATGACTCCGACCGAGGCGTTTCAGGCGGTGTCGGCCGGCGCGGATGTGTTGAAGTGTTTTCCGGCGGGTCGCCTGGGGCCGGCTTACCTCAAGGACCTCAGGGCGGTGTTGCCGACGCCGGTTCTGGCGGTCGGCGGGGTGGATTCGGGCAATGCCGGGGAGTGGCTGGAGGTGGCGGACGGGATTGGCGTCGGCTCGTCGTTGTACCGGCCGGGAATGACGCCGGCGGAGGTGGCGGCCGCCGCTAAAAGCTTCCAACTGAAGAAATAAAAGAGCGCCCTCAGCCGAGATCGTCGATCGCGTCGATCACCTCGATCCATCCCGGAAAACGTTCGTCGGGAAACTTCGCGGTCATCCGTTCCAGCAGCTCGCGAACCGCTCCGGCCAGCTCCGGCGTCGCCGGCAGCGGCTCGGCCAAATGCGCCGCCGCCAACCCCGCCATGGAACGCTGCCGGAAGGGACGGCGACCCGTCAACAGCTCGAATAACGTGATCCCGAGACTGTACTGATCGCTGGTGTCGTCGAGCGGCGCGCCGGCGCAGGCCTCGGGACTGAGGTAGGCCGGGGTGCCGATCCGGCAGCGCGTGTCCAGATTCGGGTCCGGCGCCGCCGCCAGATGCCAGTCGATCAGGCCGATCGCTCCCTCCGGCGAACGGATGATGTGCTCCGGCTTGAGATCGCGGTGCAGCCAGCCGTAATCGCACCACACCCCGGCCAGCACCCGCGCCGCGCCGGCGGCCGCCGACAGCGCCGCCGGAGCCGGCAACGGCCCCGCGGCACGCAGTTCTTCGCGCAAGGTGACGCCGGGCAGATAGCTCAACGCCGCCCGCCCGCCGGAGGCGTCGCGGCACAGCAGCCGCGGCAGCCCCGGCAAATCGAAGTGCTCCAGCAAACCCGCGGTCGAAGCGTCGACCGCCTTGATCACCGCCGGAGCGCCGTCGGAAATACGCTCCGCCAGCCAGACATCGCCGGACCCGCCGCGGCCGAGCCGGCGGACGATCCGGAACTCCTTCCAGGCCGGCGAAGCGTCGTTCATGGCAATGCCGAACTCAGCTCAGCATCACCTGGCCGCCGGTCACCGGAATGGCCTGGCCGGTTTCATACTGCTGAGCCACCGCGTAGATGATCGCACGGGCGACGTCGGCCGGGAAGCAACCGCGGTTCATCGGGATCTTGGCTTCGTAAAAAGCCTTGACCTCGGCGACGGTCTTGGCGCCCGGCACCTTGCCGGACTGGAGGTACTGGACGAAAAGGCCGCGGACGGGATCGCTCCACAAGGGACCGTCGAAAAAGTTGCCCGGACAGACGCTGTTGACCTTGATCCGGTCCGAAACCAGCTCCAGCGCGAAGCTCTGGGTCAATCCGATGGTGCCGAATTTGCTGCCGGCGTAGGCGCCGTTGCGGTTGCTGCCGATGAGCCCGGACTTGGAATTGACCTGAACGATATCCAGCCAGTTGCCGCCGTGGCGGTTCTGACGCGACATCACCTGCGCGGCCACCTTGGCGCACAGGAAATATCCGGTGTAATTGATGTTGGTGACGAAGTCCCAGTCCTTCTTGCTGAGCTCCTTGACCGATCCGGCCTTGAGCACGCCGGCGTTGGCGACCAATATGTCGATGCCGCCGCCCTGGAGCACCACCGCCCTGGCCATCGCTTCGACCGAAGCTTCGTCGGCGATGTTGACTTCGCAGGCCAGCGCCTTGGCCGGGCCGAATTCGGCTTCCAGCTCGGCCTTGGCCTTTTCGGCTCCGGCGAGGTTGAGGTCGGCGATCACCGCCACCGCGCCGGCCGCGACCAGCTCGCGGGCGATGCCGAGGCCGAAGCCCTGGGCGCCGCCGGTGACGACGGCGATTTTGCCGTTCAGGGCGCCGCCGCCGCCGGCCGCCGCAATTTTCTTGCGGTAGGATTCGACTTCCCAGTTTTCGATGAAGTTAC
>JAVBSD010000385.1:0-4750 GCA_031547325.1 Victivallaceae bacterium
AACCCTTTTCGCGGTCAACAATCCCGAGCGGCCCGAAGAGGGCAGCCGCGAGATTCCCTTCGGCCGCGAGCTCTACATCGAGCGCGGCGACTTCATGGAGGAGCCGGTCAAGGGGTATTTCCGCCTCGCGCCCGACCGCGAGGTGCGGCTGCGTTACGGTTATTTCATCAAATGCACCGGCGTGGTCCGGGACGCCGCCGGCAACATCGCCGAAATCCGCTGCACCTACGATCCGGAGACCCGCGGCGGCAACGCGCCCGACGGGCGCAAGGTCAAGGGCACCATTCACTGGGTGGCCGCCGGCGCCTGCCGCGAGGGGGAGGCGCGGCTTTACGACCGGCTGTTTGCCGATCCGGCGCCGGACGAGGGGGGCGGCGATTTCCTGACCCGGCTGAATCCGGATTCGCTGAACCCGGTCGCGGTCATGCTCGAACCGGCGCTGGCCGGGCTCGAAGCCGGGACCCAGGTACAGTTCGAGCGTATCGGCTACTTCTGCGTCGACCCGGATTCGCGTCCCGGCCGGCCGGTTTTCAACCGCACGGTGGCGCTCAAGGATTCGTGGAACAAGGGCGGGAGGTGATTTTTTTGCAACTTTGCACGCGGCGATGCTTGAATTTCGCCGGACAGAATGATAATTTGATTGAATCCGCAGTAATTATGAAGGGATGAGAAAAAAAAGATGAAAAAGACAATCAATCTGTTGGCGTTGGCCGCTGTGCTCGGCGCCGGTGTGGTGACGGCCGAGGATGTGCCGGCCCAGTTGCCCGGGATGTCGCCGAAGGCGGCGGCGCCGGAGATGTTCACCTGGGAGATGGTGCCGGAGGTCATTGCCTCGGTCGACGGCCAGGAAATCAAGAGCGACGTGCTCAAGGCCATGGTTGCCGAAGTGTTTCCCGACGGGAAGCTGCCGGCGGATATTCCGGCGGTCCAGGGCATGGCTTTCATGTACCGGATGACCCAGCTGGTCGTCGACGACCGGTTGGTCAGCGCGGAAGCGGCCAAGACCGGCCTGAGCGATGATAAGGAAGTGGTCAAGGCCTGGATCGAAAAGTCCATCGCCGGACTGTCCGAAGAGGAACGTGCCGAGATGCTCGCACAGTTGTCGGAGCAGGGGTACACCTACGAGTCGTGGCTGGCAAAGGTTCAGACCGATCCGCAGATTCACTTCCAGGCGCTTCTGATGACGTTGGCCGACAAGCATTTTGCCGATCAGCCGGCGGTCACCGCCGAGGATGCGAAGAAGTTCTACGAGGAAAACCCGGACAATTTCCTGATCCCCGGCAGCGTTGAAGTCGCCCACATTCTGTTGCAGCCGGCCAAGGACGGCTCCGACGCCGCCGAAGTCGAGGCGAAGATCAGGGAGCTTCACGCCCAAGTGGTCGCCAATCCCGAATCCTTCGGCGACGTGGCGCGGGAGTTCAGCGCCTGTCCGTCCAAGGAAAAGGGCGGCGAGCTCGGCATGCCGTTGAACCGCAACACCCGGACCATCGACCCGGATTTCCTGGCGGCCTCGTTGCCGCTCAAGGCGGGTGAGATTTCCGAGCCGGTCAAGACTCAGTTCGGCTGGCACATCATCACGGCGGTCAACCGGGTTGAGGACCAGGTCGTTCCCTACGACGAGGCGATGGAAGCCCAGTTGATCCAGATGCTGGATTCGCAGCGCAAGGGCGAATATGTCCGGCAGCTCATGGCGACGTTGCGCGAAGAGCATTCGGTTGAGGTTTTCGTGCCGCAGCCGGCGCCGCAGTTTCCGTTTATGATGCAGTAAATTTGCTGTGCGCGCGGGCCCCGGAGCGTCAACGTTCCGGGGCCTTTTCGCATAAAAAACATAAAAAATAGATTTGGGCCCCCGTCATTCTGCCGGAGGGCGGAGCAACCGGTACTCCTGGGGTGTTTTGCCGTAGGCCCGCCGAAAACGACCGATGAAATAACTCGGATACCGGAATCCCGCGAGCCGCGCGATTTTCGCCACCGGCATTTCGCTCTCCACCAGCAAATTGGCGGCATAATGCAGCCGCACCTGGGCCAGATAGGCGCAGAACCCGACGTTCAGCCGTTTTTTCACGATCCGCGACAACATGACCGGAGAAATTCCGCATTTCTCCGCATACTCCCCCCGGCCCCAATTGACCCGGCCGCAGAACATGATGATGGCGCCGTTGATGTTGCGCCATTGAGCGTCCATGGGAGAGCGCTTTTCCGCGCCGATTTCGGCTTCAAGCATCTCGACGAGGATGAGAAGCAGCGCCCGCAGCATCGCGATCGACGCCGGAGAACTTCTGTCATAACGCTCGAGCGCGTGCAAAATGTCGCCGCCGCCGGGGATCAACGGCGGCAGATGGTAGTAGATGTCGGGTCCATCCGGCCGCGGGTCGCCCGCGGCATGTTCGATGTAAAGCACCCGCACGTAGTCATGAAAGAAAATCACCGAAATCATCCGGTGCGTATTCACCCATTCCTCGCTGCCGAAACTGCCGCTGTGCGTCAGCAGCGCTTCGCCGGGAACGAAGGTCCCGGTGATGAACGCGCCGTCTTTCGCATAGCCCATCAGCTTGTCGCCGGACAGCGGCATCAGCAGCCGCGGACAGCCGAACCACGCCGCATTGGACCCTGTGCCTTCGACCCCGTACTCCGAAAATTCGATCCGGGTCAGGTTGAGCGCCAACGCCTCGCGAAGACAAGGCAGCAATTGTTTACCGCTGTTCAGCATGCTGTGACAATACGCCACATCTGTCCCGCTGTCAAATCCGCGTCAAAAATATGTTATGCCGTGTCAAAAAATTCGCATTGACTTTTTCCCCGTTTTCAGGTATAATTATAGGCGGGAACCACGGCCCTCGGCCGATTCCGCCTGTGAAGCCAACGCAACCATAAGGAAAATCGACGATGAACAAACCGACCGCCGGCCTCCGCGCTTTACAATGCAATATTTTTACCTTGATAGAATTGCTCGTCGTGATAGCGATTATCGCAATTCTTGCCGGCATGCTGCTTCCGGCCCTGTCCAAGGCGCGGGCGGCGGCCCAGGCGACCAAATGCCTCAGCAACAAGAAACAGGTCATGCTTCACATCCGTCTGTACGCGGACGATTTCGACGACGTCATGCAGATGTGGGGCGTGGCCGACGGCGTCTATGCCGGCAACCACACCTATGCCGATCTGCTGCTCGACAACGGGTACGCCGGCGACGTCGCCATATTCGGCTGTCCCTCTTTCGGTCCGGGCGTCGTTTCCGGCAGCGATACGAGGGGCAACCTGGTTGCCTCCGGGGCGCCGCGCCGCGTCGGGGCCTGGACGGGTTATTACGGCGACGCGATTTTCATGGGCAAATCCGGCACCGACCACTCCGCAACCTTCCGTTTCGGGCGGATGACCGGCACTAAAATGGTGATCGCCGACACCATCAACGGCGCGTCCATGACTTGCTGGGCCGAATGGAACCCCTCCGGTTACGGCGGCAGCACCGCCTACACCTACCTGATTCACCTCAAGCGCACCCCGGTCGGCTACAGCGACGGTCACGCGGCCCCGTGTTCCCGCGGCGATTTCACCGGTGAATGGTCCGGTTTCACCAAATTCCAGGAATGAACCGCTGAAAACACCGGCCGCCGCGAAGCCCGCTGACCAAGGCTTCGCGGCGGCCGGTTGTTTATCGCGAGCCCGGCGGCCGTGAAACGGAATGTTTCGCCGCCGACCTGGCCGCGCTCGGCCTCGTCCCGTAGTCCCCGCCGATCCTCCTTTTCTTTTCTCTTCTCTTCCGTTCCGGATTCACACTCATCGAAGCGCGAATCAACCGCCTCGGATCGTGTTCGGTGAATAAATTTCCGGAAAGACTTTTCGTCCGCACTTGAAAACGTGTGTATTGCGGTTTAATTATAAGCGTTGCGATTGCGTAAAACGGTAAAAGGAAAAATAAAAATGACGCGAATCCGCCGGCTCCTCTGTCTGGCCGCCCTGCTGCCGCTCCCGGGGCTGCTCTGGGGATGCGCGTCGCCGCGTCCGCTGCCGGCGGCGCTGGACGCGGCGTGCGCCGACGACGCGACCCGCGAATTGGTCGGCGCGATGCTCCTGGCGGCGGACCCGGAGGGGCGGGCGGAAAGCATCCGCAGTGTATGGGAACGGCGGAAGCATACCGTTACGCAGGAGGGCGCCGTCCCGATCCTCGGCGGGGATGGGGCCGAGTTTTACCGGGATTCGGCCGGTTTCGAGCATTATAAATACGCGGACGGGACGGTGATAGCGGGGACGCCCGAACGCCGATGGATGGCGATGGTCGATGGCGCCGTCGCAGATATCTCCGCGAACATTTGGAGTTTCCCCGGACGCGCCATGTTGTTTCCGGCGATGTTTCTGCAGTCCGCCGTGCCGGGTTCGCTGCGCTTGGAGCCGGAGACGGAATATCGGAATTTCCAGGTTCTGGGCCTGGACGACGCGGCGGGCAGACATATCGTTTTCGCGGTCGATCCGGGAACCATGCTGGTTGCGGAAATCATCATCGTGCCGGAGGGGCGCACCGAATATAGCGGTTATGTGGAATTCGACGGCGTGGTTCAACCGACGCTGATGCTCCATGAAGCGACCGCCGGGGAACTGGAATGGCGCTTCTCGGTCGAGACCATTGAAATGCAATTCAACGTCGAGCCCGATCCGGCGTGGTTCATTTACCCGGGGGAGGAAGAATGACGCGAATCCGCCGGCTCCTCTGTCTGGCCGCCCTGCTGCCGCTCCCGGGGCTGCTCTGGGGATGCGC
>JAVBSD010000379.1:0-3587 GCA_031547325.1 Victivallaceae bacterium
GCTCGACAGCATCGCCTCGGCGTTTTCGAGGCGCTGGCGGGTGGTCTCCGCCTGGTCGCGCAGCCGCTGCAGGGTCAGCGCGGCGGCTTCGGCTTCGCTGGAGCGGTTGGTCAGTTCATTTTTGGCGTCCTGCAATTCGCCGACGGTGGCGTTGAGCAGGCCCTGCATCGAAGTCAGATTGGCACGCAGTTCGTTGAGTTCGAGTTCGCGGCTCTGGGCGTTGCGGCGTTCGAGTTCGAGGCGGGCGCGGGTTTCGGCCAGTTCGCGTCCGGTGTTGTCGAGTTCGACGGCGGTGGCGTCGAGCTGGCCTTTGGTGCGGGCGAGTTCGTCGCGGTTCGCGGTCAGCTGGCGGCCGGCGTCGGCGAGTTGTTCGCGCGCTCCGGTGAGCTGGTCGCGGGCGCCGCCGAGTTCGGTGCGGGTGGCGGTCAGGGAATCGCGGACGCCGGCGAGTTCGCCGCGGACGCCGGTGAGTTCGGTGCGCGCCGTCGCCAGGTCGGCCTGGCGGCCGGTGAGCTCGGCGGAGGTGGCGGCCAGCTCCTCGCGGGTGGCGGCCAGGCTGGCTTCGCGTTCGCCTAAGCTGCGGTCTTTGACAGCGATGGCGTCTTTGGCCTCGGTCAGGTCGGCGGAGGCGCGGTCGAGCCGGGTGCGGGTTTCGGCGAGGCGGTCGCCGACGGTGCGCAGCTCGTCCAGGGTGTCGCGGTAGGTCTGGCGGTAATAGGTCAGATCGCCGGTCGCCTGTTCCAGCCGGGCGGCGGTGACTTCGCGGCTGTGGGCTTCGGCGTCGAGCAGCTTGCGCAATTGTTCGACGGTCATTTCGGCGAGGTCTTCGGCGGTCAGCGACAGGCGGTTGCCGAGGTATTCGGACTGAACCCGGACGCCGGCCAGGGCCGAGGTGACGGCGTCGAGGCGGGCGGCGAGTTCGGGATCGGAATCGGCGGCGCGCATCGCGTCGACCAGGCGCTGGCGCTCCGCCTCCAGCTCCTGCTGTTCGGCGTCCAGCCGGTCGAGAATGGTGCGCGAGGTCGAATTGTCGAGGATGGCGTAACCGTGGGCGGCCCCGGACGGATCTCCGCCGCCGCCGTCCGAGAGCGGCATGCCGCCGCCCGGGTTGATGCTGGTCAGCGACAGCATCGACAGTACGACGAAGTCGCAGATGACTACCAGAATGGCGCGATTCATCCTTGCGGCGCCTCCGTCATGCCCGGGTTTCGTCCTTGGCGCTCAACAGTTTCGAGCGCGTCGGATAGAGCAGCGTCGTACGCATGATGACGCTGAAGATGATTCCGACCAGGGTCGACGAATAGGCGATCAGCCGTCCCGAAGTCGGGCTGTAGGTCAGCACCACGAAGCTCGACACCGTGCCGAAGAGGCCGATGTAGAGCGGCAGGTCGAGGAAGATTTCGGCGTTTTCGAGGCGCTTGAGCTTGATGTCGACGCAGTCGTCGGCGCGCCGGATTTTGGTCATCAGGTAGATGCCGATGTAAAAAGCGCAGATCTGCATCGCCAGGATGAACGAATAGATGTAGACCGACAGCCGCCCGGCGGTGGCGGCCCGCTCGGCCAGGGTCGGTGCGCTGCCGTCGGAAGCGCCGAGCACCCCGCCGGAATCGGTGTTGAACAGCGAACGGAAGAAGTCGCTGTGGTCGTAGAGAAAAAGCAGCCCGACGATGAACAGGGCGCAGATCGCCAGGACGATGATGATTTGCAGAAGGATGTTAGAGTTCTTTTTCATGTTGCTTCCGTGAACTTTATAGGCGAACGCACATATTTCAGGAGGTAATATAATCCGGAAAGGGCGCCTTTGCCACTTTGCCGGGGATTTTTTTTTGTTACTTTCGCGCCGAGCGGATCCGCAGCTGTCCGCAGGCGGCCGATTCGGGCGTTCCTTTTTCCATTCGCAGCGTCACGTGGACCCGGCGGTTTTCGAGAATTTCCTGGAAACGCCGGATCGCCGCCGGCGAGGGGCGGTGAAAGGCCTCCGACACCGGATTACAGGCGATCAGGTTGACCTTGAAATGGTGCGCCAGGGCGAGTTCCGCCAGCGCCTCCGCCTGTTCCCGGGAATCGTTGACTCCGGCCAGCAAAGTGTATTCCAGCGTCGCCATGCGGCCGGATTTTTCGACGTAGCAATCCATCGCCGCGACGATGTCGGCGATCGGATAACGCAGCCGGTCCGGAATCACCCGGGCGCGGGTCGCCTCGTCGGGCGCGTGGAGCGAAACCGCCAGGGTCAGCGGCCGGCCGTATTCGGCGAGGCGGCGAATGCCCGGCACGATGCCGGAGGTGGAAACGGTGACGCGTCTCGGCGACATGCCGATGCCCTCCGGATCGGTGATCCGGTCGATGGCGCGCAGCAGGTTGTCGCAGTTGAGCAGCCCTTCGCCGATGCCCATGAACACGATGTTGTCGGGCAGGGCGCCGTGGAGTTCGCTCCCGGCGTACAGCTCCCCGAGGATCTCGCCGGCGGTGAGATTGCGGACCAGCCCGGCGCTGCCCGAGGCGCAGAAACGGCAGCCGACCGGGCAGCCGACCTGGGTGGACAAGCAGAAGGTCATCCGGTCGGGACTCGGGATCAGCACCATTTCGACCGCTTCGCCGTCTTCGAGGCCGAGCAGCAGTTTGCGGGTGCCGTCCGGCGCGGCGGCGCATTCCAGCGTCCGGCAGGGCGTCCCGGCGTATTCCCGGCTCAGCCGTTCCCGCAGCGCCGCCGGCAGATTGAGCATGAGCGCCGGATCGGCGACCCGCCGGAGGTAGAGCCAGTCGGCGACCTGGCGCGCCCGGAAGGCCGGCAGGCCGAAAGGGCGCAACGCTTCTTCGATTTCCCGCGGCGTCATGCCGAGCAGCGATGGAGGTTCCGGCGGCATGGTCAGAACCACCAGCCGTCGGAGTCGTCGCTCTGGACGGGGTCGCCGCGCACCAGGTAGAGCCGCCGGCCGCGGTAGGCGCTGTCCGGCGGCAGCAGCCGCGACCATTCGCGGCGCGGGTACTGCGGGAATTCCGAAGATAAAAGATAGACCGGCTCCTCATCCTGGGGCAGCTCGGAATAAGAATCGATGACCTGGCCCCGGATGCCGGCGTAATAGAATTCGGCGTAGAGATCGGAGATGTTGTACTTGTAGAGCGGAATCCTGCCGCCGACCGTCTCCGGCAGGGCGCTGCGGATCATTTCCCCGGCGGCGCGCTTGTCGTCGTGCAGCGCCCGGTACGGCGCGGCGATGCTCCACCAGAAAACCATCACCCCGGCGATCACCAGCAGCAAATTGGCCCACACCGGCAGTTTGGCCTTGCGCAGCATCATCGCCAGCGCGACCACCGCCAGCAGGACGCCGAGCACGCCGCCCTGGACGCGATAGGGCATTTCCAGCGCGTAGTCGAGCGGACGCTCCCAGCGGAAGCCGGCGATGAAGTCGGTCAGCGGCGGGAACCAGAAAAAAGCCGCCACGCCGACGCCGAACAGGAATACCAGCGGCGTGAGAGCGTTCAGCAGCCGCGACAATCCGCCGCCGTAGCGGCGGACCGCCAGCGCGTAGTTGATTCCGGTGAGGATCGACAGCGGCGCGACCATCACCAGGTAGTCGCGCGCCTCG
>JAVBSD010000127.1:0-3357 GCA_031547325.1 Victivallaceae bacterium
GCTCGACACCGCCCGGTTCGAGCTGATCGAATCGGGGTCGCTCGATGCGAAAGCGCTGTGGCAGCTGCCGGTGCTGAATATCGACCATCACCCCGACAATTCGATCGGGGGGACCTGGAACTGCGTGCTGCCGGAGTGCGCCGCCGCCGCGGAAGCGGCGTGGCTGGTGCTGAAAAAGCTCAAATACCGGCTGTCCGCCAAGGCGGCGACACTGTTTCTGATCGGCTTGTCCACCGACACCGGCGGCTTCCGTTTTTCGAACACCGATGCCGGAGCGTTTCTGGCTGCTTCGGCTTTTCTCGCGGCCGGCGCCGACCTCGAACTGGTCAACACCCGGGTATTTTTCTCCAAGCCTTTGAACCAGCAGCGGCTGGAGGCGGAGATGGTGTTGTTCAACACGCATCTGGATTGCGGCGGCAAGCTGGCCTGGGCGGTGGTGTCGCCGGAGCTGTTGAGCAAATACGGCTTCGACATGCGCGACGGCGAGGGCGTCATCGAGCGGCTGCGCGAAATCGACGGCGTGGTCGTCGCGGTGCTCCTCTATCAGCGCGACGGGGGCATCAAGGTTTCGCTGCGCAGCCAGGACCGGCTTTACCCGGTGGGGCCGATTGCCCGGGGCCACGGCGGCGGCGGACACGAGATGGCCGCCGGCATTTTCTTCGAGGGCATCAACGGCGACCAGGTGGCGGCGACTCTGATTCCACAGCTGACCGAGCTGCTCGACCGTCAAACCGGAGCGTAACCGATCATGAGATACAATCCTCAAAAACACCGGTTGCCGGCTTTCGAGTTGCACGGGATGATCCTGGTGGACAAGCCGCTCGAATGGACCAGCTTCGATGTGGTCAACTTCGTGCGCGCCCGCTTCAACGTCCCCAAGGTCGGCCATTGCGGCACCCTCGATCCGGCGGCGACCGGCCTGCTGGTGCTGGTGTTCGGCAAATTCACCCGCCTGTCGGAGAAGTTTTCCGGTGAAAACAAGACCTACGAGGCGACGGTTCTGCTGGGGACCGAAACCGATTCCCAGGACTCCGACGGCGAAGTCATCGCCACCGGCGATTATTCGGGAGTGACCCGCGAGGCCTGCGCCGCGGCGCTGGCCGGGTTCGAAGGCGAGATCATGCAGATCCCGCCGATGGTTTCGGCGGTCAAACGCGACGGCAAGCGCCTCTACGAACTGGCGCGCCAGGGCATCGAAATCGAGCGCGAGCCCCGTCCGGTGACCATTCACCGGCTGGAGATGACCCGCTTCGAATTGCCGGAGTTCGACATCACCGTCGATTGTTCCAAGGGCACTTATGTCCGGACGCTGGCCAGCGATCTCGGGGACCGGCTCGGGTGCGGAGCGATGCTCAAAGCGTTGCGCCGGACCGCCAGCGGCGGTTTTTCGATCGCCGAGGCGGTGACGGTGGACCCCTTGAAGACCTGGGAGCAGCCGGATCTGGAAATCCACCTGCGGCACTTCCTTCACAGTAAAATGGCGGCACTGGCGGGGGCCTGATGCGGATCGTTCCGGACAGCAGAATTGAAGAGGTCCTGGGCATGCTCAGCGAGACCGGCGACGGCGTTTTCACCATCGGCCGGCTGCTGGATGAACTCGGCGTGAGTGACGCCGAAGAGCGCGAATACTGGGGAGGGCGGCTGTACCGCGAATTGACCGGCGACGAACAGTGGTTCGCCGGCGGCGACGGCGAGACCTTCACGGCGCGGGCGCAATTTTTCCGCGGCGGCAGATTTCCGGTGGTGCCTTCGGAGTGGGAGATCGCTCACGGCATTCTGGTGGTCGGCCACCGGCTGGCGCCGTTCATGAGCAAAGAGGTCTTTCCGACCGAAGTTGCTCTTTCCGCCGAGCAAGGCGCCTGGCGTCCGGACTGGCGGACCATTCACTGCAAGCTCGGGGAGATCCTGCCGCTGCATCTGCTGCTGGGCGCCGAAGAATTCTTCGACTGCCTGATCGCCGACCAGGCCTCCAACCGCGAAATTCTCCGTAGCCATCCCGGCGGCGATGTCGAAGTGCGGTTGAGCGTCGTCGACATGACCGAGTACTACCGGCGTCATGAATTCGAATACGGCGACGCGCTGGCGATGACCGTCGACGATTATTTGACCGGTGTTTTTTCCTTTGAATATCTTTCCGGCCTCGACCGGCGGGCTGCCGAGGTTGCGGAGTGGAGCGACGGATTTCAGAAGGCTCTCGGCCGGGTGGTGGACTCCGGCGGCGACGACCTCGAAGTGATCGAGCAGTTGAGCCGGGCATTTTTCGCCGGCGGCAAAGCGCTCCTGCTGCCGACCGGGGCTTCGCTCGATGAATTCTACTGCGGCTGCACCGAATTCGAAATCAGTTTCGCCCGTTCGGGGATCAGCAGTTTCGTTCGCCCCGGCGAGGAGGAGGACGAGGAGTTTTACGCCGGCGCGGAAGAGGGGGAGGAGGAGGCCGACGATGACGCCGCCGTTCCCGACGGCTTCGGCATTTCTTCGGGGACGCTTTCTTCGCTCGACGCCATCCTCAGGGAGCTCGGCCTGATCCTGACGGCGCCGGAGATCGATTCGTTCATTTTCGACCAGTTGGCGCGCGCCAAGTACGATTTCAGCGATTTTTTCTCCCGGGTTTTCGGCGACGTCGAACTGGATTTCGCGGATTCGGCCCAGGAGGCGGTTTTTATGAATTTGCTCGAGGAGCGTTTCGAATGGCTCGGAGAGCATTACGACCGCGCCGGCGACGCCGGTTCGGCCGAATTGCGCCGCGAAGTCCTGGCGGCGGTCGAAGCGCGGCTGGAGTTTTTGCGCGAGGCGGCGGCGGTCGGATTTCAACCCCGGACGATGCCGGAAGAGCCGCGCCGGAGGCTCGAAGAGGCCGGGCGGAGGCTGAACGATATGCTCGGCGTACTGAACGCCCCCGGTTTCGAACCGGATGAAGAAGCCCGCGCCGCCATCGAAGGCGCGATCGAGGACCGGGAGCTCGAACAGGAACGGGTCCTCGACGAATTGCGCGCACTCCTGCGCTTGTGATCACCGGTCACCGGGGCTGGGCGGTGCTGCGGTAGCGGCGCTGAACCTCCGCCGGCGACAGGTCGGTGTGGCGTTTCAGCATGGTGTAGAGGTGCGGCAGGTGGCGCATTCCGAGCTCGGCGGCGATTTCCTTCAACGCCAGTTCGGAGTGGAGCAACAGGTGCATCGCCAGGCGGTAACGCCGTTCTTCCCGGTATTGCCCCGGCGACAGGGAATAGCGTTCGGCGAAGCGGCGGCGAAGCTGGTCGCGGCCCATGCCGACCTGGTGCGCAAGTTCGTTCAGCGAATATTTCCAGCGGCGGTCGGCGTCGATCAGTGCGCGCAACCGTTCTTCCGGCGTGTGGGCTT
>JAVBSD010000003.1:0-7308 GCA_031547325.1 Victivallaceae bacterium
TGCTCTTGTGGGCGGCCTGGCTGTGGCTGCATCGCCGCGGCACCTGGCGGACCATGGCGGCGTGGCAGTGCAACATCGTGCTGGCGATGGTGATCAATCTGTATTTGCTGCCCTTCTGTTTCGCGCTCTATTGCGCGATGCTGCTGGACCGTTTGGCGAGGAAGAAGCTGGCGCTGTGGCGCGCGGTCGCCTTGGGAGTGCTGGCGCCGGCGCTGGCGGCGGCGGTTTATCTCGCGACCGCCGACACGGTGCCGAACGCCGCGACCTTCCGGGGCTTCGGCTGGAGTTCGGTCAACCTCAATAATTTTTACAATCCCCATCTGTGGCCGCTGAACGAGCGCGGCTGCTCGGCGATCCTCAAGGTCATTCCGATTCCGGTCGACAATACCGAGAGCGGCAGTTATCTCGGCTTCGGCATCCTGATGCTGTTCCTCGTCGGGCTGGTGCCGATCATCCGCGTCCTGGCGCGGGGGAGGTTCTATCGCCGCTACTGGCCGCTCTTGCTGGCCGCCGCCGGGGTGTTCGCGCTGGCGCTCAGCAACCGGGTCATCCTGAACGAAACGCTGCTCTTCACCTGGCCGAACATCTTCGGCGACTACGCCGAAATCCTCCGCGCCTCCGGGCGGTTGAGCTGGGGAATCGGTTATCTGCTGCTTTTCTTCGCGCTGGCGGTGCTGGTCAAGAGTTTGCGGCGACGCCCGAAAATGGCTTTGGCGGTCCTGCTGGTGGCGGTGGCGGCGCAGTTGTACGATCTGACGCCTTATCACAAGATGTACCGGCAGCTTTACCGGCGCGATTACGGTTTCAATGAAAACGCGCGCCTGTCGCGGCTGGCCGCGCCCTACCGGCACATTTCCGCCAGCATCCCCTATCACGATCCGTCCCACGTCAACATCCGGATTTTTCCCTTCAAGCTGATTCCCACCGCGGTGCTGCACGGCAAGACCCTCAACACCGGTTTTTATTCCCGCTGGAGCGACGACGTCATCGAGATTCCGCTGGAAATGCAGCGCCGGCTGGTGGAAGAGGGCGTGTACGATCCCGACACCATTTATGTGCTGACCCGCGAAAAAGCTTTGGAGCTGCCGGAGGAACTGAAGCGTTATGTCAGCATCATCGACGATGAGCTGGTGGTGTTTACGCCGGGCGTCGAGGCGGAGGCGGCGCTGGCCCGCTGGCAGCCGGCGTTCGAGCTGGAGCTGGATTTTACCACCGAGGCGGTGTCGGAGGAGGTCGCGGTGAAAAAATCCGGCTTCAATCACATCGTCGACAACCTCGGCACCTGGACGGTCGAGCGCGTGGCGGAGGTGGAGGTGACGCTGCCCTGGCCGCCGCCGGACGCCCTGCTGGCGGAGCTGGAATTCACGCCGTACATCGCCGGGAGCCTGACCGGCCAGCGGCTGCGGGTCCTTTGCGGCGGGGAGCCCGTCGGCGAATTTTTCGTCGACCGTTACGGGATTTGCCGCCTGGAAATTCCGGCGGCGCTCAGCGCCGGGCGCGAGGTTTTGACCTTGACGCTGGCGCTGCCCGACGCGGTCAGTCCGGGCGAACTCGGATTCAGTTCCGACTGGCGGCCCCACGGCATTCAGCTGAAGCGGATCGGGCTCACCGCGGTCGATCGTTTTTACTAAGAGGAGGAGGGACGATGAACAGGATGGTCGGGATGGCGCTGCTGCTGACGGCGGCCGGCGGATTGGTCGCGCACGAGTGGCTGTTGCCGGAGGGGAAATGGATCGCGTTCCAGGATGCCGAAACGCAATTTCCGGCCCGGATTTTCTCCGGGGCGCCGGCCGCGGAGATCGCGGCGGCGGCGCCGGAGGGCGAAATCCCGGGGTCGGTCAACGTGTTTCTGCTGGAGCGGGAAGGGGAAAAAATTCTCTTCGACGCCGGCAACGGCGGAACCAAGGGGCTTTTGGCGGAACGGCTGCGCGAGGCCGGCATCGCGGCGGCGGAGATCGATGCGGTGCTGCTGACCCACATGCATTTCGACCACATCGGCGGACTGGTCGACGCCGCGGGAAAAGCGGTTTTCACCGGCGCGGAGATTCACGTCGCTCAGGCTGAACGCGATTATTGGGCGAGTCCGGCCGCCGGCGAACGCGGGGTCCGGGCCATGGCGGTCCTGGCGGCTTACGGCGACCGGGTGCGGCTTTTCGAGCCGGACCGGGAGGTGCTGCCGGGGATTTTCAGCCGGGAGGCGTCGGGGCATACGCCCGGCCATACCGTTTTCGAAACCGATTCGGTGCTGGTGATCGGCGATCTGCTGCATGGCGGAGCGCTGCAATTCGCCAACCCGGTGATCTGCGCTTCCTTCGACATGAATCATGCCAGGGCGGTGGCGTCGCGCCTCAAATTTTTCGGACTCGCTTCCGGGAACGGCAAGTACGCGGCCGCGATGCACCTGCCGTACCCCGGCGTCGGAACGATCGCCGAGGAGCCGAAAGAGAGCGCCCGTTACCGGTTCCTGCCGGCGGAATAGAGGCCGCCCGGAAGGGCGGCCCCGGGCGCGGGGTTACTGGCGGACCAGGATCAGGCGGTCGACGTAGACCCTGGTTTCGTCGGTGACGTAATGCGGATGCAGATAAATGTAGCCGCCGGCGGAGAACTGGGTCGGGCCGCCGAATTTGATCCAGCGGTAGCCGGGACGGTCGAATTCCGATTTCGGCACGGTGATGAAGTCGAAGATCTGTTCGCCGGTCGGCACGTAATAGCTGCCGGCGAGGATGCCGCGTTCCGGCGGCCAGGCGTCGGCGCCCGGTTCGACCCGGGCCGAGATCCAGATCTGCCAGAGGGCCTCCGCCGACCCCGGCGGCACCGCGATCTGCAAGGTCCAGGGGACGGCGACCTTGTCCATCATCACCGCCTTGCCGCCGGCGGCTTCGGGATCGTCGACCAGTTCGCACAAGGCGGCCTGGTAGAAGTTGCCGTTGGCCGCCGACAGTTCGAGGTAATCCAGCTCGCCGAGTCCGGCGCAGAATTCCGGTTTCGGGCCGACCTTGGCCAGCCAGCGCGTGTCGTCGCCGCCCTTGAGGCGGGCGAACTGAGCATGCACCGCCTGCCAGATGGTCGGGTTGTAGTTGCCGGGACGCGACAGGAGCTCGGTGGCGCGGAGGCGCTTGGCGTCGAAATCGACGGCGGCGCGCCGCTCCAGCGCCCGGTCGCCGTCGCTGATCGGGTTGAGCTCGGGGCGCTCGACGATCGCCACCAGCAATCCGGCTTCGAGGTCGTCGAGCCGTCCGAGGATGGCGTCGTCGCCGGCGGCGGCTTCACGCGCCTCCCGGATCAATTCGTACCAACTGTACAGCCTTTCGAAGTTCACCCAGCCGCAACCGGCGTTGTACAGGGTCAGCGAGCCGTATTCCCGCATCACCTCTTCGCGGTCGGCGATGTAGCGTTTGACCCACGGCGCGGCCGCGCCGTAATAGCCGTCGACGAACTGGCCGATCAATTGCCATTCATCCTGGAAGGGATTCCACAGCAGTTTCCCGTACAGCCAGATCCGGAGGTCGCCGAAGTCGGCGGTCCGCCACCCCTGTTCGGTCTCCTCGAAGACTCCGGAAACGCCGGCTTCGGCCATGAGGCGCAGATCGGCGCCCAGGTTGGCGAAGTTGGGATGCGGGACCAGCGGCGCGATGAAGTTGGCGGTGTAGTTCCACACCAGCAGCCGGTCGCACTGGCGCTTCCAGGCGGCCAGGTGTTCACGGAATTCCTGGGCGGCGAGCGGTTTGGCCTGGTTGGCGATCATGGTGCAGACCCGGACCACGACGTTGGGATGGGCCCGGAGCGCGGCGGGCGGCGCGACCGCGTTGGAGTAGGCGATGGTCTCCAGAAAGCGGTCGGGGAATTCATCGTGCAACAGTTCGGCGACCGCGTTGACGCCGTGGAGCAGCGAACCGGAGCCGGAGCCTTCGCGGCGGTTGATCGCCCCGCACTCGGGGCAGTCGCAGACCTGGCCGCCGTCGTTGAGGCTGAGGGAGAAGATCTTGGCCTCCGGTTTGGCCCGCATCCGCTCGGCGAGGCGTTCGGCCAACTTTTGCTGCAATTCAGGATTGGTCATGCACAATTGCGCCGCATTGTGGTGGCCGACCCGGCGGCCGTTCTGCATCGAAAACCATTCGGGGTGGCTTTCGAAGAACTCATCCACCGGAATCAACTGGTTGAAGGTATGGCACCAGCCGGAGATGCAGACCCCGCCGCCGTACTCCTCCGGCAGCATGTTGCACCAGCCGAAATCGCCGTTCATCCGGGTGGTCGCGGTGAAGCGTTTGTCGCGGATGGTGACCCAGAAATCGGTGTCGCGCAGCATGAACACCGGGGCGTCGCGCCGGTCGGCGGTCACCGCGATATCGCGCATCTCCGGATAATAGGTATAGTCGGTGCTCCAGAAGCGTACCCCGAGGTCGTTTTCGAGCAGGTCGTAGACCGCGTACAAAGTTCCCCGGGGGGCGTCGCCGGTCAGGATCAGGTTGTCGCCGACGCTTTTGACGATCAGCTCGTCCGGGCGCAGCCGGTCGAGGTCGACCTCCGGCAGCAGCCGACGGACCGCGTCGCTCCGCCCGACGTGGATCGCCGGACCTTCGACCGGGGCCGCGTCGACGATGGCGGGGCGGCCGCCGGAGACGGCTTCGACGGCGTCGGCCAGCTCCGTCGCCGCGGCGCGTTCGGCGGGAGCGGCGTCGGGAGCGAGGACGATGACCGCGACCGGCTTGCCGCCGGCGGCGATTTCGACGCCCGGGAGGGCGGCGGCCGGGATCAGGAGGGCCGCAGCGGCCAACAGGAGTTCAGAGCAGGCTCGCATTGTTCCATCCCTGGGCGTTTTGGGTTCCTTCGGCGGTGTCGTAGTAATTGGCGAAGTCGCCTTCGCAGCGCACCGGCTCGACGTGGCCGTCGGAGAAGAGGGTGTTGGCCGAGCGGTTGTGGACCGGCGCGACGCCGCGGATCGAATTGTGGTTGATCAGCATCCAGGGGCCGGCGGAATAATACATTTCGCTCATGGTCCAGGTGTTCGAGGGATTCTTGATCGAGCCGACCGCGATGTCGGAGAGCGGCTGGTTGTCGCAGACGGTCAACCCCAGCGACAGGTAGGTGGCGTGGGACGGCGCGCAGTAGCGGCCGTATTTCGGCCCGTAGACCGGGCATTCGAAGACGGTGGCGGTGGTCTCCAGCGACGGATTCCAATCCGGTTTGATGCCGAGCTCCGGCGCCAGCTGATAGCTGAACACCGTATAGTACGGGGCGCCGAAACCGCTGCCGACCGGCATCTTCTCGTCGTTGTTGTGGGTGAACAGAGCCAGCGCCAGGCCGAGCTGTTTGAAGTTGGAGACGCACTTGGAGGCCTGGGCCGCCGCCCGCGCCTTGGACAGGGCCGGCAACAGCATGCTGGCGAGGATCGCAATGATGGCGATCACGACCAGCAATTCTATGAGTGTGAACGATTTCCTTGACATTTGAAACGCCCTCCTTTCAAGATGGGTTGGACACAAGTTCGCGTTCGATGACGCGTATATTCTCCGGGATGTACGGCGTGACCGGCAGGACCAGCGGCTTTTCCAGCGCTTCGTCGTCGAGGATCGACCGGGCGGCGCGGCGGGCCATGCCGGTGTAGTCGACGGTCAGCGACGGGATGCCGGTCATGTCGGTGAAGCACGGCAGCGCCCGGTCGAAGCCGACGAAATCCAGCCGTTTGCCGGAGGGCGAACACGCGGCGCCGGCGGTGATCGAATCCTCCACGCCGAAGACCGCGGTCATGTCGTTTTTGCGATGGAGCATTTCCGCGAGCACGGCGGCGCCGCCGTTGAGCAGCCGCCGCGAAAAGGAACTGAGGTTTTCGCGGTATTCGGCGCGGTGGAGGTACAGGTCGCGTTCGCGTCCGCCGAGCTGGATGAAGCGGCGGCGGAAGCCCTCGGTGCGTTCGAGGTAGTTGACGTCGCCGGAGTCGTTCAACAGGTCGAGGATGCCGATCCGGCGGTGGCCGCGGGCCCACAGGTATTCGGCGGCCCAGGCGCCGCCGCCCTGCTCGTCGCTGTAGATTTCGTTGAGGTTGCCGAAGCGCTCGAAGAGTTCGCCGGTGCGGTAGTTGACCATGGCGAAGCGGAGAAAGGGATAGGCGTTGAGGGCGGCGATTTTTTCCGGCAGCTCCTGGGAGTCGGTGAGGACCACGCCCAGCACCTTCATCTCGGAGGAACCGGCGTAGAATTCCAGTTGGCCGGCCAGGTCGCCGTAGATGCCGATCAAGGCGGCGCCCGACTCGGCGCACTCCATGCGGATGCCGTTCATGTAGCTGGTCTGGATGATCGAGGTCGAAAAATCGTGGCTGCTGAAGCTCGAATGCATCAGGATCACCCGTTTGCGGCCGTCGACGCCGGAGATGGGCCGGGCGACGAAGGTGCCCTGCTTGGGCCGGCGGTAGCAGACCCCCTCCTTGACCAGCTCCAGCACCGCCATGTCGGCGGTGCGCAGACTGACGCCGGCCGAACGGGCGATGTGCTGGACGCTCGGCAGCTGCTGTCCGACCGGCCAGCCCTCCCGGGCGATGGTGTCGCGCAGTTGCTCGCCGATGCGGCGGTAGACCGCCGGCGCCGATTTTCTGGGTTTCCGCATATAATTTTAACCTCGAATGGTATAATTATATGTCGATTCTACTTCAAGGTCAATAGGGGGCGCCGGGAAAATCGGTATTTTTTCGAAAAATAAAAAAATCCCGTTTTTGAGGCGGGATTTTTCAAGCCGTGCCGGAGGTCGCGGATTACGCTTCTTCGAGCTGGTCGGCGATGGCGTCGGCGATTTCGAAGTTGGCGGTGACCTGCTGGACGTCGTCGAGTTCTTCGAGGCGGTCGATCAGCCGCAGGATCTGCTGGGCGATCTTGACCTCGGCGACTTCGACGGTCAGCTCGGGGCGGCGGACCACGCCGGCTTCGGTGGTGGCGATGCCGGCGGCCTCGAGCGCCTTGGCGACCGCTTCGAAGCAGTCGGTGGGAGCCCCGCTTTCCGCGAAACCGTCCGCGGCCTCGATCTCCTCGGCGCCGGCGTCGAGGACCACTTCCATCAGCTTGTCCTCGTCGGCGTCGTCGCCCTCGATGGCGAAATGGCTCTGGCGGCTGAACAGGCGGCTGACCGCGCCGGTGCTCGCCATGTTGCCGTTGTTGCGGTCGAAAGCGGTCCGGACGTCGCTGGCCGAGCGGTTGCGGTTGTCGGTCAGGCATTCGACCAGGACGGCGACGCCGCCGGGGGCGTAGCCTTCGTAGATGATTTCTTCGAAGACGACGTCTCCGAGTTCGCCCATCCCCTTCTTGATCGCCCGGTCGATGT
>JAVBSD010000336.1:0-3417 GCA_031547325.1 Victivallaceae bacterium
CTTCGGCAAGAAGGTCGGGGCGCTGCCGGACGGACGGCTGGCCGGGGAACCGCTGGCCTATTCGCTGTCGGCGCACCAGGGCCGCGACCTCGAAGGCGTGACCGCGCTGTTGAATTCGCTGGCCCGTATGCCGCACCGCGAAGCCGGCGGCGCTTCGGCGGCGATCATCGACTTGCATCCGTCGGTCCTGACCGGCGATGCCGCCGGGCTCTTCGTCCAGCTGCTCCGGGGCGCGATCGCCGCCGGCGTCGGCCAGATGCAGTGGAACGTGCTGAGCGCCGAAGCGCTCGAGCGGGCCAAGGCCGATCCCGAGCGCTACGGCAACATCCCGGTGCGGGTCGCCGGCTATTCGCAGCTCTTCAAGCTGGTGCCGCCGGAACTCCAGGAGCACATCATCGCCCGCCACAAGCACCGGGCGCTGTAAACTCTCAGAGCAGCATCGAGTAGTCGAAGGTGATCTTCTTCTCCTCGTTCGGCGCGACCGTGACCGTCCATTCGATGCGGTTCAGCAGGTTGTCGTAGCCCCAGAAACGCGGCAGCGGCAACACCGCGGCCTGCCCGGAATCGCCGGCGGCGATGAACTTGCCGAAGAAATCCTTGGTGATCCGGACTTCGACCGGTTCGCTGCGCAGATTGGTCAGCGTGACGGTCCCGATGAAGGTGGCGCGCTGGCGTTGGTAATTCTGATGCGTCTCCGTCGTGCGCGGCACGTCGGGATTTTCGACTTCGCGCACCTCGGTCTTGAGGCTCAACGCCTTGGTGACCCGGAGGGTGCCTTCCTGCTTGGGATTGACCCAGCCGAGTTCGCACTGGGCGCTGAAGTCGCCGCCGAGGTAGATCGACGCCGGGGCGGTGGTCAGCGGGAAATCAAAGGGATTGGTGAAGACGATGCAGTCCCAGATGTTGCGTAGCGCCTCTTCGCGCGCTTCGGAGGAGTTGTTGTAGGGATAATTTTCCAGGTCCTGCTGCGCCGGGATTTTCCAGTCGACCAGCCGGCGGTAGGTGGCGGCGCTTTCGGCCAGTTCGAGGGAACGCGACTCGCCGCGCTTCATCGACAGCTTGCCGACCGGCTGGAAAAACATGTCAACCCCCTCCGGCGGCAGCTCCGGCGCGACCGCGGCCGCTCCCCCCGCCATGTCGTAGGCGGCGGGCGCGTTCATCATCAGCCGCTGAGTGGCCATGCCGGGCATCGCCTGGCGCGCGCCGGCGCCGGAGAGCTGCCCCAGGAAATCCGCCAGGGTGGCGCCGGGGCTCAGCAGCGAATTGATGTCCTTGCACAGGATATTGGGAAATCCGGAGATCACCCGGACTTCGGCGTCGGTGAAGTCGTCGAGCTCGTTGCGCAGCACCGCCGTCTGCCGGATCGCCAGCCGGTCTTTGCTCTGCAATTCGACGCGGTAGGCCGGCGCCCAGGTGACGCCGTAGCACAGATACTGCATGGCGGCGCCGCTCAACGGTTGACCGGAACGGATTTCGAGCACGGTTTTGAGCTGTTTCGAGGTGGTGTTGACCGCCTCGGCGGCGACCGACTGAACGCTTCCGGCATTGATCATGACCACGCCGGAACCGGTATCCAGCAGGATCATGTTGTTCATCGGCCGGTAGTAATTCTGCTGCCCCGGCGCGACGACGCCCGGCAGCTTCGGCTCCGGCGGCGGCAGCACCGTGCCGGTGACGCTTTTGGCGTCGTCGCCGGCCAGCACCAGCGTGACTACCCGGCCGGCGAAGAGGGTCGGGATGTCGGCGGCGTTCCATTCGAACGGCGCGTCGACCACCTCGGTCAGCACCGCGAGCCCGGCGTCCCCGAGGCCGGAGAAAAATGCCGTCCCGTGAATGCTCGACGGGACGTCGGCGTAGCGGTAGACGCCGTCGGCGTCGCGTTGCGGCGTCTCCAGCGTCCGGGTGACCAGGCCCAGGCCGTTTTTGAAGACGTCGATTTTGGTGACTTTCGATTCGATGTCACCGGCGGCCGAAGCCGTCAGACAGGCCGCCGCCATTCCGGCGGCCATGACGATTTTACAGGTTTTCTTCATATACTCCCTCCTCTATTCCTTTGGGGTTTATTCATGGATGGCGGCGCGGCGGCGCGGCAGCAGGAGCCACATCGCGCCGGCGCCGATCAGGGCGATGCCCAACGCCGTCAGCCAGCCGGGGACGCCCTGCACCGGGGCCTGGCCGCCGTGCCAGACGAACTCGGCGGTCAGCGCCGTGCCGGAACGGGTTTCCAGCGCCCGTTCGAGCATCGTGCCCCGCATCGCCGGGACCCAGTCGAAGCTGAACCATGCCGGCGGCTGGATCGCCTGCTGCTGCTGGGTGAAAATCCGGTCGGCGACCGCCTGCATGCCGTCGTCGGCGACGGCTTTCTGCGGCGCCGGAGCCGCGTTGAGCTCGTTGCCGTACCCGCGGCTGCGCGCCAACTGTCCCTGGCGCAGGCCGATGTTGCTCATGTTGAGTTCGCGGTTGAATTGCAGAATCTCCCCCATCATATCGCTGCGCTCGGCGGCGTTGGCCGACATCTGAACGGCGTTCTGCATGATCGCGTTGGCGCGCTGGGCGTCGCCGTCGTAACTCAGCCGCCGGCCGTCGTCCATCATCTGTTTGGCCGCCGCCGCGCGGTTGAGCGAGGGGGCGCCGTAACCGCCGGAATAGTGCGGCAGGAGCTGGCGCTTTTCCAGGCCGGTCCCGACGTATTCCAGCGTGTAGCCGTCCGGCGCGGTGACCTGCCAGGAGATGTTCCTGAGCGGCAGCTCGAAGGCCGGAGCGGCCAGCTCCAGCCGGCCGCCGGCGCCCGCCGCGCCGCCGCGGATCAGGTAGTTGATTTCGACCCGCAGCGACCCCGCGGACTCCAGCGGCACCAGCCACTGATCCCGGTCGCGCACCGTTTCGGCGGTGATGCCGTCGACCAGCGCGCCCCAGAATTCGGCGCCCTTCGGCAGCCGGAAACGCAGGAAATTGTCGCCGGTATTGTCGACGGCGGCCGCCACCCGGTACAACTGGACGCCGCTGACGGTGTTCTGGGTGGTCAGCTCCAGGCGGTTGATCGCCGCCTTGAGCGTGCCGACGCCGGCGTTGCTGATCGTCGACAGCCCGACGCTCCAGTTGTCGCCGATGGTGTGCCAGGCCACGACCGGCATGCCGCCCTGGAGGCGGGAGAATTCATTGCGCACCGTGCGCGGGTCCTGCGGCGACAAGCCGGACGCCTCCGGCGGCGGCGCCAGCTCCAGCGAATCGCTGACGTAGACCGCCAGCTGCCCGCTGGCGGAAGCCGCCTCGGGGAATTTCAAGGCGGCGATGGAGGCGACGCCATCCTCGCCGGCGGCGATCCGGCCCCGGATGCGCAGCAGGTAAGCCCGCTCGATTTTGCGGGTGAAGGTGATCCGCCAGCGCTGTTCGCCCTCGCGGTCGATCTTCTGGATG
>JAVBSD010000431.1:0-4732 GCA_031547325.1 Victivallaceae bacterium
CTCGCGGCCCAGCGCGTCGAGCGCCACGGCGGCGTCCATCCAGTCGCGCAACTCCGCCAGCTCGTCGCCGGACAGGAGCGCCAGCGCGCCCCCGAGACCCGCGACCGCCTCGCAGTAGCTCCGGCGCGCCCGGAAGGAGGCCGCCTCCGCCTTTTCGGCGATTTGCCGCAGCCGGTCGAGGTGAAACCGCAGCATCCCGCCCTCTTCCGCGGCAACGGCGGAGGCAAGTTGCAGTTGGTGATATTTCACCAGCTTGAGGATTGCGGGGACGTCGTTCATGGTCACGGTGTCGAGCGGATAGCGGTCGAGCCATTGCAATTCGCTGCTCACCGGTCCCTGTTCCGGAAGCTCCGCCTGTTCCAGCGCCCCCGCCAGCGGGGTCCGGTTCTCCGGCCACCAGAAGGCGTTCCCGACCGGGAAGCCGCGTTCGCGAAAGCCGTCCAGCGCGCCGGAGATCCGCCACCGGGCGCTGAGATACCAGGCGCCGAGCAGCACCAGCGGAATTCCGGCGACCAGCAGCGTCTGGAGCCACAGCCGCCGCCGCGAACGCGGCAGCACCGGCAGCCGCCAGACGTAACGCCGCATCCGGTAGGTCGCCGCCGGGTAGAGCGCCACCCACCACGCCGCCGCGAACCAGCCGATTGCGTGGCGGTATTCCCGGAAGGCCACCATCCATTCGAGGCTGAAGTCGCTGTATGAAGCCCAGCATATCATGCCGCCCAGACTGGCCGCGACAATCAGCGGCGCCCAGGCCAGGTCGCAGAACAGATCGCAGACGAACCGGCGCAAAGGCCCCTGCTCCGGCGGCAACAGCCGTACCGCCCGGCCGCTCTCGATCCCCGCCCAGAAGAGGCCGACCACCGGCAGCAGCAACAGGCCGAGCCGCCACCCCTTGAGCCCGCCCGGCAGCCGTTCCATCCAGCCGCGGATTTCGACGACGGTCGCCACAATGAGCAGCGCGGCAAAGGGTTGCCACATCCACCAGGCGCCGGCGCCGGTCGGCGACAGGAGCACCGGCGCCAGGACGCCGCCGCCGGCGCCCAGCCACCAGCAGCGATGCCAGAAGGCAAAACGCCGCCGCGCGTTGGGTAGATGGTCCGATAAATCCATGTTCCAATATACCGCGTCAACGGCAAACCGGCAAGATCATGATGGTTCAAAAAATGAATTTTCAAAATTCACGGCAGCCGCAGTTCGATTTCCGGGTAGCCGCCGAGGCAAACGGCATGACTTTTTTCATGGCAAAGTCAATTCGACCGACGAATATTTGTCGCTCCGCGACAGCGTCGCCGGCGGCCCGGGGCGATAGAAAAACGGCTGGCGGGCATGGGTTCTCGGCGGCACTGCCGCCAGAAACTCCGGCGCCAATTCGTCCAGGGTTTCCGGAAAAACTCCGTGACGCCGGCGATACAGCTCCAGTGCCGCTCCGACCCGGACGCCGCGCTGCCGGGTCAGGATGGAGTTGCGGAAGCCCTTTGCATTGCTCCCAATGTCGTTCCGCCAGATACCGATGCTTTCCAGACTATGGTAAAACGATTTTTCCCGAAGGTGGAACAGAGGCCCGGACCCATCCTCCGCGGCGTCGCGATAGTTATGGTACAGTTCCCCGATCAGTTCGGCCCGGCCCTGGCGCATCCACGGAGCCTTGAACGCCCGCGACAGGTCGCCGACCCTGTATCCGGCGTGAACCAGCGCCGCCGGATCGGCCGCCATCCCGATGCAGAGCGCAAGATAGCGCCGGGTGTCGCGCGCATCGCGGTCGACCGCCGCCACGGCGTCCCGCACTCGTTCCAAAGTCGCCTCGTCCCAGCGCGCCCACGCCCCATGCCGGGCGGACGCGGCGAGAAGCTCCGCCGCGCCGTCGAAGATCCGGAACAATTCTTCGTCGCCGGCGGCGGAAACCGCAAAAAGCCGTTCCAGACATTTCGCCAGCGCCGGATCGTCTCCGGCGTCGAGCGCCAGCATTCCCTTCAGCAGGTAATATCGCCCCAACACCACCCGCCGCCCGACCTCCGCGGCACTGAAATCGCATTCGGGAGGCATTTGGTCGAAAAGCGCCTCGCAGCCGGCGGCGGCGGCCAGCATGCCGCTCCAGCGTGCCTTCACTTCGGGCGTCAACGGCAACTCCTCTTTGCCGATCTCAGGCAACTCATACGCCCATGGCGGCCGCGCCCAGACCGTCTCGGGCCTGATATGCCCATAACCAAAGGAATAAGCGAGTTTTTCCAGCCGCTCCCACAACCGCCCGTCCACCGTATTGCCGTCGGCTTCGATTTGCGCGACAATTGACCGGATCGCCATTTCGGCGCGGATGCTCCAGACGGCGTACCACGCCGCCGGAACTCCCCAGCCGAGGAGCAGAAGCGCCGCCAACTGCCGCCGGAAACGTTTCCCGGAGGTTGGCATGACCTCCCGATGCCGGAGCGCGGCGTCGAGCGGCATGCCGAAGCCGGCGAAGCTGTACATCCACAGCGGCAGAAACGCCAGGATCAGCGTGTAAATCCCGGTGCCCCACCACTCCAGCCGCGCGAAGGCATTGGAGAAAATATCACCCGATTCCGTCGGAATAACGGCCATGCCGATTCCGATCGCCATCGGCCAGACCGCCGCAGCGACACTCAAACGGCACCAGCGGAAGGCCCAGCCCCAACGGACCGCGATGCCGCCGTCGCGGCAGACTTCCCGGATGCAGCGCCAGCCTTCGACCCAACTCCACAACAGGCCGATTCCCGGCGCCAGCAGGAGTCCCAGCCGCCACCCCTTGAGTCCGCCGGGCAGCCGCGTCAGCCACCGGGCGTACAGCCAGGCCGCCCCCGCCGCCATAGCCAGGCAGGGCAGCTCCAGCCCATACCACGAAACCAAGACCCACGGCTTGTCCTGCCACCACCCCAGCCAGAAGCTCCCCCCGGCAACGGCGCATGACGCGGCCAGCAGCAGCACCCCTCCCCGCCACAGCCGCCAGCCGCCAGACACCTCCGGCGGCCGCGTCCGCCACCCGATCCAGAGGGCGGTCGCCGCGACGAACGGCATTCCCAGCGGCAGAAAATTCGATGTAAGGCAGAAGATCGGCGGTATCGCGCAAAACCATATCGCCAACAGGACGCGCCAGAAGATGAGCAGGGCTTTTTTCACGGCAACGCCAATATGACCGACGGATATCTGTCGTTCCACGACAGCGTCGCCGGCGGGCCGGGATGATAATAAAACGGCTTGCCGTCATTCGGCTTCAGCGGCACTTCCGCCAGAAATTCCGGCGTCAATTCCTCCAGCGTCCCCGGGTAGCCGCCGCGGCGCCGGCGATACAGCTCCAGCGCCGCCCCGATTTCGACGCTCCGCTGCCAGACGACGATACGGACATGCCACCACAACACGCCATCGGCGAAGCTGAGCCTGGCGTCGCCGGCGGACAACGCGACACACCATGACAAATCATACCTGCCCGCCGGATCCGGCGGCCGTTCCGCAAACTCGACTCCGGCGCAATGATAAAAGTACTCCATATATTCGACCAGATCCGCCCGCCCGGAGGCGAACCATGGCGCCTCGAACACCATCGCCTGCCCGGCCGCGCCGAGATCGGCCCGGATCGAGAGCGGTGGATCGAGCACCGTGCCGATACACAGGGCGAGGAAGCGTTTCGCATCTTCGCCGCCGCGGCCGATGGAAGCGGCCGCCGCGGCGACTTCCCGAATCTCCGCCTCGTCCAGCCGCGCCCAGAAGCCCCGCCCCACCGCCAGATCAAACAACCTCTCCAGCGGCAGGAACGTTTCCCGGAACAGCGTCGGATCGCCTCCCGGATCGAGAGCGCAGAGGCGCTTCAGGCAGCGCAATAGCTCGGCATCATCCCCCGCGTCGAGCGCCAGCATACCGGCCAGAACATAATAATCGCCGAGAACGACCCGCAACCCGACGTCTTCGTCGCTGAATTTTTCGTACATGCCGAGCCGGCCGAAACGTTCTTCGCAATCGGCGGCGGCGGCCAGCGTATCGCTCCGTAGCTTCCGGTGAAGTTCGGCCATCGGCAGCTTTTCGCCGGCGACGGTGGCGGCGCGCGGCAGCCGTACCGGCAATTCAGCGATTTTCAGTTCGACGATCGACACCGAATTCAGACTGTCAAAATCCCTGCCATGAACCTTGGCAATGCGCCGCCACAGCCTCCCGTCCGCGATCCGGCCGTCGGCTTTCAGGCGTCCGGCGACCCGCGCCATCCGGATTTCCGCCCCTCCCCGCCACAACGCGAAAGCCGCCAGCGGCACGACCCACCCCAGCACCAGAAGCGTCCCCAGTTGACGCCGGAATTTCATCGATGAAGTGGGAATCACCTCGTGCTGCCGCGCCAGTTGATTGAGCGGAATTCCCAATCCGGCGAAACAGGTGAAGCGCAACAGTGCGCTCAGAGCCATCACGAGCAGCAACAGCAGCCCCGCCGCCCCCGGATCGTGGTACCATTTCCGCACCGCCTCCGGCCCCGCCAGCCACGCGGCCGACGCCAGGAGCGCCGCAAAAACGAAAATCACCGCAAAGAGCGTGGTCCAGAACCATCCCCGCCACACATCGGCCTGCTTCCTGATCGCACAGCCGCGGCACAGGCCGCGCACACAGCGCGCCCCCTCGCCGCAGCTCCACAGAACGCCGAACAACGGCATCAGCAACAGCCCCAGCCGCCAGCCCTTGAGCCCTCCGGGCAGCCGCGCCAGCCAATAAGCATACTGTCCGATCATTCCCAGCTCCA
>JAVBSD010000007.1:0-2723 GCA_031547325.1 Victivallaceae bacterium
CCCTGGCGGCCCGGTTTTCTGAATGTCTTTTGGCTGTTGTTCGGGATATGGGCGGGGTTGCTCTTGACCGCGCCGTTCCGGTTGCTGCGACGGCTGATCGACCGGCGGGGGGTGGCGATGCGGATCATGCTCTGCGTCGTCTTGATCATGCTGGTTTTTTCCGTTCACCGGATTTTGCCGCGGCAATTTTTTCTGCGGACCTTTCCCGAAGAAATCGCCAGGGAGGCGGTTTTGTTGGAGTTTTCCTCCCGCGACACCTTCGGCGACGGCCGTTTCGGCAAGGGGAGTTTCACCGGGGACGGCGAAGAATTGGCCCGGCTGCTGGACAGGCATTTCGTCTTTGACGGCCGGAATTGGGAGGGGCCGCTGGTCAGGGTGCGGCGTTTCAGCAACACCTTTCACTTCGACTGGCACGAGGTTCCGCTGGACTGAACCGGCGCCATTTGCGGGCCGCCGGTGCGAGTACGCGTTCATGCCGGAAATCCGTTGCCCATCCGCGCGGCAATCGCATAAGAACATTGAAGCGACACTCCGATGCCGGTTCGCCGTTGCGGGCGGTAGGGAGACAGATTTCCGGCAGAACGCGTACCCGGGCCATTCGGGGGCTGGGGCTATGCCCCAGTAGAGTCACGCCGGCCCGGCGTGACGATGTCCGACCACGCCCGGCCGCAGCCGAATGGCTCAAGCATACGACGGCGCATTGCCGTCCTCGCCGCCGCCACCCTTATAGAGCAGGCCGCACCGGCGGCCCGCAATTACGCTTCGATCAATGCCGCGCGCATCACCTCGACCGGCGCGGACAGCCCGGTCCAGATTTCGAAGGCGCGCGCGCCCTGGTACAGCAGCATCGGGGTTCCGTCGACGGCCGGAATGTCATACGTCCGGGCCGCCCTCAGTGTCGGCGTGTCGCCGTAGATGGTGTCGCAGACCGCCCGCGAACGGATCAGCGCCGCCTCCGGCACCGGCAGCGGATCGTCGCGGCGCAGCCCGAGGCTGGTCGCCTGGATGGTCACCGCCGCCGCCGCCAGCGCGTCGCCCAGCTCCGGGTCTTCCGGCGACCAGACCGAACACCACAGCGCCGGGTACTGGCGCTTGAGCTCCGCCGCCAGCGTCTCGGCCCGTTCGCGGCCGCGGTTGACGATCAGGAGCTCGCGCGCTCCGGCGCTGGCCAGGGCGAAGGCGATCGCCCGCGCCGCGCCGCCGGCGCCGATCAGGGCATAGCCCCAGCCGGCAATGGACGGCGTGAAACATTCTTCGAGGGTGCGGATCATGCCGCAGCCGTCGGTGGAATCGCCGGCCAACGTCCGGTCGGGACGCACCGTCACCGTGTTGACGCTGCCGGCGGCGCGCGCCGTTTCGGAAACCGCGTCCAGCAGCGGCAGGATGCGTTCCTTGTGCGGCACGGTGATGTTGAAACCGGCGAGGCGGTCCCTGGCGAATTCCAGGAATTCGGGAATTTCGGCGGCGGTGACGCGGATTTTGGCGTAGGGCCGTCCGAGCCCGAGCGCCGCAAAAGCGGCGTTCTGGAAGCGCGGCGAACGCGAATGCTCCACCGGATCGCCGATCACCGCGTAGCGGCACTCCGGCGGCAGCGGGAATCGGGAACTCACTTCTGGTACCAGCGGCCGTCGGCGTCTTCGAGCCAGGTTCCGGCGGGGCGGCGTTCGGCGGTGCGGACCGCCCAGCCGGCCCGGACCTGTTCCGGAGTGAGCTTCTGGCGTTCGGCGATACGCTGCATCAGTTCCAGGCGGTCGGCGTTGTCCATGTCGATCAGGAACTGAACCACCGAGGCGCCGGGGGTGTCGGATTCGAGGCGGTTGACCAGGAAGCCCTGGTTGCTTTCGCCGGCGAGGCCGTCGGCGAGGCACTTGGCGATCTGGGGTTCGCGCTCGCGCAGCCGCCGGAACACCGCGTCGGCTTCGGGGGCGCGTTCGGCGGCCCGGGTCTGCTGCTTGAGTTCGTCTTCGACCTTGACCCGGACTTCGAGCGAAATCTGGATCGGCTTGATCTCGATGGGGGCGACGCTGACTTCAACCGGCTTGACCTCGACTTCGCTGGTGGTTTTGATGCAGCCGGCGGCGGCCAGGGTCAGCAGGCTCAACGATATGGCGGCGGTTTTCATGGTGCGGTCCTTTCCTGTTGGAATACGTTCAGTCGTCGATTGAGCTTGAGCAGCCGGTTCAGCGGCACCCGGACGTCCAGGGTCAGGTCGATGCCCTGGAAAATCGCCTGGGCTTCCACTCCGACCCGGAAAAATGCGCCGGTTTCGGCGTTGTAATTGAAGGGCAGCGGGCGCAGCGGTCTGCCGTTGAACTGCAGCCGCACCGCCAGTTCGTCGCCCTCGGTGACGAAGTGCATGCGGGCCCACTGATACCGGAAGTCGCGCAACGCCTCCAGCGCCAGGTCGACCTGGGTGGAACGCGCCAGCTCCGGCGTCATCGCCGCGACCAGCGCCTCGGCGTCGAGGAGCTGGATGGTGCTCTCCTCGCCGGGGATCGAGTACAGATAACCGTCGTCGAAGATCACGCCGTCCTCGGTCAGGCTGACCGGAAACTTGCCCCACAATTTGCCGTCGCCTTCGGCGTTGGCGAGGCCGAGCTGCTGCAGGAGTTCGGCCAGGTTGACGCCGTCGCAGTAGATCGAGGTCTGGTAATCGGTCCGCCCCGGAATCACCCGCAGGTAACGGGTGGCGATCGAGCCGGAACACCAGTCGAAATTGGATT
>JAVBSD010000015.1:0-6511 GCA_031547325.1 Victivallaceae bacterium
TGGAGCACTTCTGTCCACAAAAGAGGCGGATGGTCGTGCGATTATATATTTTTTGGTCGAACCGGAATACTCCGGGACGCGGAAAAAGGTATGTCTCCGGCCGCAAGGACCCGATCAGGTCGCGGCGGACGGGGAATTGACATTCGGAATGACGCCGGCGCGGCTTACCCCCCTCCAAGGCGGATTTCTCGAAATTGTGGAGCGTAAACGTCATGGTGAATCAGAGCGAAGTGCAGCTTCGAATTCGCAATATGGCCGCTTGACGCACCCCTGTCCGTATCTTTCTCACCGTCCCGGATTGGGAATGAGTCGGGAAATGAGCAACTGGCACCAGCCCGGCGGCGCAGATGCCGCCATCGGAATACACCCCGCGCGGGTGGACTCCCTCCCATGCCCCGATCCCGCGGACAAAGCCGCCCTGCGCCGGGAATTTCTCCGGCGCCGACGCGAACTCGATGACGCCATGCGCCGGGAAGCGGAAAATCGTATCGTCGCCAACCTCGGCGGCTGGGAGATTTTCCGCCGCGCCGGACGAGTCGTATTGTATTGCTCCGATGGCCTCGAACCGGATCTGTCGGCGCTCTACGACGCGCGCAGCTATTTCCCGCGCTGGAACGGCGTCCATTACGAAATGGCACGCCCCGGCAACGGCGACGCCCCCTGGCGCACCGGGCAACACGGCCTCCGGGAACCCACCGGCGAACTCCTCGCCGATCCCGGCGCCGACGATATCCTCTGGCTGATCCCCGGAGTGGCCTTCGACGGCGGCGGCGGCCGGCTCGGCCGCGGCGGCGGCTGGTACGACCGGCTGCTGACTAAGGCGCGGGGAGTTTCAGTCGGCGTTTTTTTCTCCGTCCAGCAGGCGGAAAAGGTGCCGATGGCGCCGCACGACCGCCGGCTGCAGTGGATCGCAACCGAAAAATTCATTCGTCATATTGACGATGTATAACCTGAAAGGAATGTTGAAATGAGTATGATAACCTATACCGTCATTGCCGGGGCAGCCGGCCTGGGGATCGGAGTCGCCGTCGGCGCCCGGCTCAAGGCGGCCTTCAACCGCCGCCGCGGAGCCGAAGCCGAACACGACGCCGAACGCATCCGGCGCGAAGCCCGGGTCGATGCCCGCGACGAAAGCCAGAAGCTGCGCGACGAGTGCGAACAGGAGCTCAAGGAACGGCGCAAGGAACAGCAGAAAAATGAACAGCGCCTCACCCAGCGCGAGGAAACCCTCGACCGCAAAAACGATTCGCTCGACGGCAAAATCCGCAACCTGGAGAAACAGGAACAGGACCTCGCCGCGGTGCGCGAACGCCTCGCCACCCGCGAACAGGAATTGCAGAAGAAAATCGAAGTCCAGATCGACGAACTCCAGCGGGTCGCCCAGCTCGACCGCGACACCGCCCGCGCCATGCTGCTGGAAAAACTCCAGAACGAAGTCCGCAACGAATCCGGCATCCTGGTCCGCGACATGCTCGAAGAATCGCGCCAGAAAGCCGAAAAGGAATCGCGCCGCATCCTGACCTACGCCATCCAGCGTTACGCCTCGGATTGCACCTACGAGCGCACCACCGCCAGCATCCCGCTGCCCAATGACGAGATGAAGGGCCGGATCATCGGCCGCGAAGGCCGCAACATCCGCGCCATCGAAGCCGCCACCGGCGTCAGCATCCTGATCGACGACACCCCGGAAACCGTGGTGATCAGCTGCTTCGACCCGGTCCGCAAGGAGGTGGCGCGCCAACTGATGGAACGCTTGATCGGCGACGGCCGCATCCACCCGACCCGGGTCGAAGAACTGGTCAAGAAAATCACCAAGGAAGTCGAAGAAGAGGTCTACGCCGCCGGCGAAGCCGCGGTGCTCGAAACCGGTCTTCAGGGCGTCGCCCCGGCGGTCATCAAGCTGCTCGGCCGCCTGAAATTCCGCTACAGCTTTTCGCAGAACGTACTGCAGCATTCGCTGGAATCCGCCTACTTCATGGGCATGATCGCCGCCGAACTCGGACTGGACGAGCAGAAAGCCAAGCGCATCGGCCTCTTCCACGACATCGGCAAGTCGATCGACCACGAGGTCGAGGGTTCGCACGCCCAGATCGGCGCCGATTTCCTGCGCAAGCACAACGAAGCCAAGGACGTCATCAACGCCGTCGCCGCCCACCACGCTGAAGTGGAGCCGCAGAGCCTTTACGACATATTGATCAACGCCTGCGACACCCTGTCGGCTTCCCGCCCCGGCGCCCGCAGCGAAACCACCGAGCTCTACCTGAAACGCCTGGAACAGCTCGAAACCATCGCCCACGAGTTCCCCGGCGTCGAGTCCTGCTTCGCCTTGCAGGCCGGCCGCGAAGTCCGGGTGGTGGTCACGCCCGAAAAAATCGCCGAGGGCGACGCCCAGATGCTGGCCAAGGATATCTGCGGGCGCATCGAAAAGGAGATGAACTACCCCGGTCAGATCAAGGTCACCATCATCCGCGAAACCCGTTCGGTCGAATACGCCAAATAAGTTCCGGATGATGAACACGTTGGTATCCACGCCGCCGCGCCCGGTCGAAAGCCGGGTGCGGCTGGAAATCGACCTGGCGCAGATCGCCGCGAACTTCCGCGCCATCCGCGACCACGTCGCGCCGGCGGAGGTCATGGCGGTATTGAAAGCCGACGCCTACGGCCTCGGCGTGCGCCCGGTCGCCGCCGCCCTGGCGGCCGCCGGAGCGGCGCGGTTCGGGGTCGCCGAACTCAATGAAGCGCTGGCTTTGCTGGATTTGGGATTGCCGGTCCAGATTCTCGGCGCGCTGCTGCCGGAGGAGATCGACAGCGCCATCGCCGCCGGCGTGACGGTGCCGGTCACCGACCTCGACATGGCGCGCCGCATCGACCGGGCCGCCGCCAAACTCGGCCGCCGGGCCGCCGGGCATCTGCTGCTCGATACCGGCATGGGACGGCTCGGAACGACCGCCGCCGACGCCTTCGCTCTGGCACTGGCGGCCGGGCGGCTGCCCAACCTCGATCTCGAAGGCGTCTATTCGCATTTCCCGGTCGCCTACCTCCAGGACAACATTTTCACCCGCAACCAGATCGCGACCTTCCGCAAGGTGATTTCCGACCTGGATGCGGCGGGAATCCGCTTCCGCCATATCCATCTGGCGGCCAGCGACGCCATCAGCAATTTTCCGGAGGCGTGGCAGCCGCCGTGCAACCTGGCCCGGGTCGGCTTGAACCTGTACGGGTACTACGACGACCAGGTCCGCCACTCCATGCCGCTCGCCGGCGTGGTCGAGCTGAAAACCCGCCTCGCGGCGGTGCGCGACCTGCCGGCCGGCTACACCCTCGGCTACGGCCGCACCCACCGCCTGGCCCGGGACGCCCGGGTCGGCACCATCGCCGCCGGTTATGCCGACGGACTGCCGCTGGCGCTCTCCAACCGCGGCTACGTCCTGGTGCGCGGCCAGTTGTGTCCGGTCCTCGGGCGGGTTTCGATGGATTACACCACGATTTCCCTCGACCATGTCCCCGGCGCCGAGTGGGGCGACGAAGTGGTCTGCCTCGGGCGCCAGGGCGACAACGCGATCACCCTCGGCGACTGGGCGCAGCTCAAGGGAACCCACGCCTACGACATTCTGTGCGCTTTCGGGCGGCGGGTCAGGAGATGTTATCTCAATGCATGATTGGAATGCGATGCGGGAATACTTCAATTCCGGCGCCACCCGCGATGCCCGGCGCCGGCGGGAGCTGCTCTTCAAACTGGAGCGCGAGCTGGTCGCCCGCCGCGAACGCTTCGTCGCCGCGCTGGCCGAAGATCTCGGCAAGGCGCCCGTCGAAACGCTGATGACCGAATTTCTGCCGGCGTTGACCGCGATCAGAATGCTGCGGCGCAAGCTCCTCCGCTGGAGCCGGCCGCGCCGGGCGGCGACTTCGCTGTTGAATTTCCCGTCGCGCGGGTGGCTGGTGCCGGAGCCTTTCGGCCTGGCGCTGGTGATTTCGACCTGGAATTATCCGCTGCTGCTGGCGCTCGAACCCCTGGCCGGGGCCATCGCCGCCGGCAACTGCGCCGTGCTGGTCCCCGCCCCGCCCTCCCACGCCACCGGGGCGGAGCTCGCCGAGTTGATCAAGGCCTGTTTCCCGCCGGAGCACGCGACCGTCATTCACGGCCATCCGAACGAATTGGCGCGGCAGGATTTCGACTATATTTTCTTCACCGGCGGCAGCCGCGCCGGGGCCAAAATCGCGGCGATCGCCGGAGAACGGCTGATTCCGGCGACCCTGGAGCTCGGCGGCAAGAGTCCGTGCATCGTCACCGAGCACGCCGACCTGAAGCTGGCGGCGCGGCGGATCGCCTGGGGCAAATTCATCAACGCCGGCCAGACCTGCGTCGCGCCGGATTATCTGGTGGTCGCGCCGCGAATCAAGGATGAACTGATGCGCCGGCTGCGCGACGCCATCCGCGATTTCTACGGCGACAATCCGCAGGAATCGGCGGATTACGGGCGCATCGTCAACGGCGTCCACTTCGAGCGTCTGTCACGCCTGCTGGCGGAAGGCCGGCTGATCGCCGGCGGCGAACGCGACGAGCGCGACCGCTACATCGCACCGAGCATCGTCGACCAGGTCGGCTGGGACAGCCCGGTGATGGCCGAGGAGATTTTCGGCCCGATCCTGCCGGTGCTGGAGCTGGAGTCGCTGGAGCAGACCCTGGAAACGATCCGGCGGCGGCCCAGGCCTCTGGCGCTGTATCTGTTCAGCGCCTCGCGCCGCGAACAAGAGCTGGTGGTGACCGCCACCAGCTCGGGCGCGGTGGCGATCAACGACACGGTGATGCAGATGGCCAATCCGTCGATGCCGTTCGGCGGCGTCGGAGCTTCCGGCTACGGCGCCTATCACGGGCGGCGCACCTTCGAAACCTTCTGCCACCTCAAACCGGTGATGAAGCGCGCCAACTTTCTCGATTGGCCGCTGCGTTATCCGCCCTTCGACCGCTTTCGCGAAAAGCTGCTGCGTTTTCTCTGCCGCTAGGAGGATCGGCCCATGGATCTGTTGTTCTGGCCCCTGTGCCTGCTCTCCTGCGCCAGGCTGTTCAATAAGCTGGTCGTAGTCACCAGAGAGGCGATGAAATTCAGAAAAACCGGCGCGACGGATGGATTCCGTCCGTATGACAGCGACGTGCTGTTTCCGCTGGCCTGGCTGCTGCTGGGGGTGATCGGGTCGCTGGGCGGCGGTCCGTGGTATTGCACCTTTTCCGTGATCGGGCTGCTGCTCCTGGGCGGAGAGTTCCTTTTCTGGGGATACCTCATCGTATTCGCGCGCCTCATCGCCGGAAAACCGCAAGACAAAACCGAATAAAAACCGCCCGCCCCTCTACAAAACGGAAGAAATGCGCTATCATTATGATGACGCGGGCAATTAACCGGGAAACATCATGGCGGATGAAAGCATTCCAGCGGTTCGGATGGCGGATATCGCCCGTGCGGCCATCCGTTCGCCGGGCTATCAACTGGTTGAAGTCGGCGTTTTCCGGAATCTGCCCGGCGCCATGCTGCGGTGGAGATCGGGGAAATCCGTCTTGACCGGGTATTGATTTTGCCGGGGGATTGAGGAAATTTCAAAAGTACATTTATGTCAGACCGGGATGGATTGCGAGGGACTGGAGCCGGGTAGATTTGGCCGGCTACCCGGAGGGTAACCGGACACAATCGCTCCCGGCGCCAGGCGCCGCAAGACGCCCGGGATGGCATGAAGAGACTTTTGAAATTGCCTCGATTGATTGTTTTTTCGCGCAACCGTGCTATTGTACACGAAACGGCAAACAGGTATGGGGGAGTGAACGATGAAAAAATTGCTGGCATTGGCGGTTCTGGCATTGACTGCCGCCGCGGCCATGGGGGAAGGGACGGACAAAAAGGAGGAGTTGCGTTACAATCCGGACCCGAATCCGGCTTTTTGCATTGCGCGCGGCTTCACCAATTTGGCTTCGGGGTGGTTGGAGATTCCGCGGTGCATTATTTACGACAACACGGAAACGCCTTTTCTGGGGTGGTTTACGGGGTTGGGGTCGGGGATTGGGCTGACGGTGGCCCGGGTGTTGGATGGGGTGTATGACATTGTCAGTTTCGGGTCCTCGGGGGCGTCGCTGCACAGTGATAAGTTTCCGGATTTGGTGTTTGAAGCGATTTGGGTCCCGAAAACCGAATAGCGCTCCGCTCCCCTCCAAAAAATAGAAAGAATAGCCGGTTTTCGGACCTTGAAAAAACCGGACTTGCAACGCTACATGTTGCCACAGGCGGGCCTCGGCTTTATATTGTGACGTAAGCAATTACAATATAATGCATTATTCGAGAGTCTGCCTCTTTCTTTTTGTGGTTTTCATGCAATATTCAGGCTAATCCAAATACTGCTTACTTAGTGTTTGTGTTTTTTTAAATTTCGTGCTATATTATCCTTTGAACCACAGGAGGTTGAATATGGCACGGACCAAGGCGCGGTTGGCGGATAATTTTCGGGAGAGTGATTTTTTGACCCTTGC
>JAVBSD010000230.1:0-4509 GCA_031547325.1 Victivallaceae bacterium
CAGCCACACCGCCGCCCGCAGCCAGTGCGGACGCGGAGCGTTGGCGCGTTCCGCCGCTTTGCGGAGTTCCAACTGCCGTTCGGGAGCCAGGGCCGCCGTTGCGGCGGGGGGCGCCAGCGCGGCGTCGAGTTCGCGGCACACGGCGCGGATTTCGTCGAGCTCGCGGGCGCATTCGGGGCAGCCGGCGAGGTGTTGTTCCACTTCTTTGGCGGCGGCGGGATCGAGTTCCCCGAAGTGCCAGGCCGCCAATCGATCCGGTTTTATGTTGCACTTCATTCGATTCCCTCCCATTCACGGCGGCATTCGCGGCGCATTTCCGCGAGCGCCTGATACAAAATCACTCCGACGTGGCTGACCGAGTGCCCGGTGACCTCGGCGATCTCCCGGTAACTCAGCCGCTCGCGGAATTTCAGCAGCACCACTTCCTTCCAGCTGTCGCGCAGCCGGTCGAGCGCCTGCAATACCAGCGCCCGGTCGTCGGCGGCGGCCAGCTCCGCGCCGGCGTCGGCGACGCAGGCATCCGGATTTTCCGGCATCGTTTCCACCACGGTCATACGGCGATTCTTCCTCAGTTGATTCAGACAATCGTTGCGAACCACCCGGTACAGCCAGGCCCGCGGATTGTCCACGGCACGGCGGCTGACCAGCTTTATGAACGCCTGCTGCACCGCGTCCTGCGCCAGGTGCGCATCGTTGAGCAGCGAAGTCGCAAAACGCAGAAGCTCTCCCTGATGGGCTTCCACAAGTGTATCGACCGATTCCGGCGACGCCATACTCTCTCCACATCGATGTTGTCGATAATATGACACGCGAATGGGCACTTTATTAGTCGCGAAGAGTTTTTTTTCGCGATTTTTCCGGCGGCGGGCTCAAATCGCCAGGTCTTCGGGGCGGCGGTCCGGCCGGCGCGGCGGCGTCAGCAGCGCCACGCCGAAAGCCAGCGGCCCCACCCGGCCCGCGAACATCATCCCCATGATCACCAGTTGCCCCAGCGGGCTCAGCAACGCGGTGATCCCGGTCGACAACCCGACCGTGCTCAGCGCCGAAACCGCTTCGAAGGCCAGTTTTTCGAACCCCAGCCGGTCGGTCAGGGTCAGCAGATAGACCCCGATGGTCAGAGTCGCCAGATAGAAACAGATGCTGGCGGTCGCCAGCCGCAACCGCGCCTCCGGGATCTCCTTGTTCCAAAAGGTCACCTTGGCGCGGTTCAGAATCGCGCTCCGGGCGATGCCGAAAAGCGCGGTAAAGGTCGTGGTCTTCAATCCTCCCCCGGTCCCCGCCGGCGACCCGCCGACGACCATCATCAGCAGCAACAGAAAAATCGTCGCATTGGACAGCGCCCCCATCGGAATCGTGTTGTAGCCCGCCGTGGTCATCGCGCTGACCGCCTGAAAAAACGCCGCCAGCAGCCGCTGGTCCGCCGGCAGCCCGGCAATCGACGGCTCGGTGACGAAAAAGAGCAGAATTCCGACGAGGCCGATCCAGAAGGTCGCCCACAGAATGATCCGGCTGGTCAGGGTGATCCGTTCGATCTTGCCGGTCAGGCAGCGCCACACGTCGACGAAGACGATGAAACCGATCGCGCCGAGGTAACTCAACACGCCGATCACCAGGTTGACCGGCACGTTGTTGTGAAAAATCTCCAGATTGGTGCCGTAGAGGCTGAACCCGGCGGTGCAAAAGGCGGAGACGCTGTGAAAAATCGCCGCCCACAGCGGCTCCGCCATCCCGTTCGAGCGGAAAGCGAAGAACAGCAGGAGCGCGCCGAGGCCCTCGATGATCACCGTGAACACCACCACGCTCTTGAGGAACTTGTCGATGCGGAAGCCCTCGGGAATCGCGAAAATCGCCCTGCCCACCTCCTGCCGGGCCTCCGACAGCCGGGTCCCCCGGGCCAGCGCCACGCAGGAGCCGAAGGTCATGAAGCCGATCCCGCTGAACTGGATCAGCGCCAGAATCACCAGCTGCCCGAAGAAATTGTAGGATTCGCCGATGTTTTCGGTCACCAGACCGGTGGTCGACACCGCCGAGACCGTCGTGAACATCGTCCTCATCAGCGAAAACCCGCCGGTCCGGCTGAACGGCAATGCCAGCAGAATCCAGCCGACCGCAATGTAACTCAAATACCCCAGCACCAGCAACCGCGCCGGATTCATCCGGCTGATTCCCCGGGCCAGCGAACGCAACAAACTCAACATGATTTACTCTCGCTTCCTGGCAGTAATATACCACGCCGACGGCCGGCAATCAAGAAGCTCATTGGGAAGTTGGATGAGAATCACATTAAGAAATTACCCAAACGCCCTCCCCGGCTTGCATTTTTCAATGGCCCGGATTATGGTAAAATCAGGAGGAAATGATCATGAAAACTCTCGTTTTTGCCGTCGCGGCCCTGGCCGCCATCATCGCAACCGGCTGCGCCGGAACCGGATTCGTCCAACCCATCGTCAAGGATTCCGAAACCATGTCCGACCCGGAATTGAGCGGCCGCTGGCGGGTGGAAACCGCCACCACCGACATTCCGGAATTCAGCGCCTGTACCGTCAGCTACGACGATACGCGCAAGGTCTATCTGGCCGCCGCCGACGGCAGCCAGCCGGTCGCGCTGGAGCTCCGCGTCGCCCGGATCGCCGACGCAATCTACGCCTCCGCCACCATCGACGCGGAACGCCTGAAAGAGCTGACCGCCGCGTGGACCAAACCGGAGCTGGCTTTCATCCTGCCGATCTACTACGACGTCAAAATCGTCCCCGCCGACGGCAAACTGGAGATCTACGCGATCACGCTGTTCGAGGACAACTTAAAGGACGAGAAACTGACTTCAACGATGACCCCGGAGGAACAACGCGAATTCTTCCGCGCCCTCGATCCCAAGCGGATCAAACTCCTCAAGCTCTACACCCTGACCCCCGACGTGGCGGCTGATTGACTGTCTGAAGAGGTGATTGGTGCGCGCTTCGGTGGCGCGGCCGGCCGGGCTTCCTTACAGTTTCGCCTGTTGAGACAGGCGACCAGCCTACGCGGCTGGACCGCGCCAGGTGGGACCCACCTGGACCCTGCCCGGGGCTGCGCCCCGGACGACTATTTTATTTTTTGTTTTTTATTTTTCAGAGGTTGAATTCGCGGCGCAGCGCCGACAGGAGACTCCGCAGCATCTCCGCCGCCAGGCTCGAACTCTTGCGATAGGTCACAGTCACGGTACGCCCCGGCTGAAGCTCCAGACTGTGCGCCCCGAAGACCTCCACCTCGATCTGGTAACTGCTCTCCAACGGGATGTAAACCCCGGATTCGTCGGCATAAACCCGCATCGGACCGCCGAAGACATCCAGCAGCGGCGACGCCGAAAGCCGCGCCCCGGCCAGATGCACCGCAGTCACCCGCCCCGACACCGTTTCCATCCGGTCGGGAATCATGATCTCAACCTCCTCGCCGGCCGTGATCTCCAAAGCGTCATTTTCCCGCAGGTACCCGGTCACCCTGACCCGCCCCGGGACGAAAACCTCCCCGATCGCCATGCCGCGCTCCAGCCATTTGCCGGCGGTGAGATGCTGGTCGTACAACGCGAACACCCCGTCGATCGGCGTCCGGAACGTCAACGCATCCCGGCGATGCCCCAATTCGCCCAGCACCGCGTCCAGATTGCTCCGCGCCTGCTTGAGCACCCCCAGCCGCGATACGGTTTCCAGGGACAATTGGGCTTGGATCAGTTCGATCTCGTTGATTTCCAGATCGAGCTCGCTCTCGCGAATCCGCCACTGCAGCAGCGGGTTGCGCTGGCGGTAGATCAACGTCCCCGCCGTCACCGGCGCGCCGTCGGCCACCGCCAGCTCTTCCAGGAAACCGGCTTCGCCGGCGTAAATCACCACGTTGGATTCGGCGCGCACCTCCGCCGGCGCGACCACGCTCCACGGCAGCGGCACCGCGAAAAGCGCGAGAATCAGCCCGACGCCGAGCAGCGCCGGCAACGAACGCGACATCCGGATGCGCCCGCGCATCTTCCACATGCCTTTGACTTCGCCGATCAACGGCTTGAGGATCAGCAGCCACACCTCCAAAGCCAACAGCACGATCCCGATCTCTTTGCCGAATTGCACCGTGACCAGCAAAATGATCGTCGTGTAGAGAAAAATCCGGTACAAAAACGACCCGACGGCGTAGAAAATCAGGAAGCCGCGGCGCCAGCCGCGCAGCGCTTCTTTGGTCATCGGCGCCAGGCCGAACAGCGACTTCTGCCACATCGCCCGAAACAATTCGACGCCCCGCCGCGCCAGGTTGTCGATCCCGATGGCATCCATCAGGATGTAGTACCCGTCGTAGCGGATGAACGGGTTGCCGTTGATGAACAAGGTGTTGATGATACTGACCGCGAAGATGTAGTAGGCGATTTCGCGGGGCAGCCCCCCGCGGCTGTACACCCACACCAGCGCCGCGACGCCGCCGATGACGATTTCACACAAAATCCCGGCCGAGTCGATCGCCATCCGCGCCCGGCGGCTGGCGACCCGCCAG
>JAVBSD010000005.1:0-3168 GCA_031547325.1 Victivallaceae bacterium
GCCAAACTGCGCCAATAGGCCGACGCCGCCCGGAAATCGGCGCTGTCCGCCGGCTCGCCCTCCGCCGCAATGCCTTGCAAAACCTGCCCGATCAGCCCGAAAGCGCCGCGGACGTCATCGGCCTGCGCCATGATTTCCGCCGGAGAACCGCGTTTCGCGGCCGAGAAAACCGCGACGGTTTCGCCGGCGATGCCGGCGCCGACAACCTCCGCCAGGCGGAGTTCCTCCTCGGCTTCCGGCGCCAGCTCCCGGAGCTCGGCGTCGGAAAAACAGCCGAGCTCCCCGGCCGCGGCGACCGCGGCCAGGGCGGAAGCCCGGTCGGCGGCGATGGCGACGGCCACCCGGGCGTTGGCCAGGAACGGTTCTTTGCCGAAGCTTCCGGCGAGGCGCCGGACCAGCCGCCAGTCCAGCATCGCCTCCCCGGCGCGGCCGGAGGCCGCCGCCAGCCGGAACCGGCTCAGCAGAAACTGCGCCGCGCCGCGTACCGCCGGCAGGTGCGCCGCCGCCGCATCCGGGTCGCGCGGTTCGCGGACGACCGGAAACTCGCCCATTGCGGCCGCGGCGGCATATTCTTCGGTCAGGGCGTCCGCCTCCCGGAAGTGGCGCCGCCAGCGCATTTCCAACAGCTCGCTCCATTCGTTCAAGCCGTAGAGCCAGGTGCGCGGCCAGGCCTCCTCGCGCTTCCGCCAGCCGGCGGTTTGTCCGGCGAATTCCCGGACCGCCGCCTCGGAGGGCGCGGCGCGCCCGTCTTTCCTGCGCAGCAAATTCAGCGCCTCATTCAGACTCGCGCGCGCCGCCAGATACCACGAACCGTAACCGCCGACCGCCAGCGCCGCCACTGCGACGCCGCCGAGAATCCACCGTTTTCGCCGCGTGTTCGCCATTCGCCATCCCTTTCGCTCCCTAAAAGTAACCCGAAAACTCCGATTTGGCAAATCCTCCGGCGCCATTATTTGCGTTATTTCCGCTCCGGAGGTATTGTAATCGCAATCAACCGCTGGAGGAGCGCATGAAATTACCGACCGGACTGCTGGCGCTGACGCTGACGCTGGCCTCCGCCGCCGGGGCCGCGGAGGCGCCGGAGGAACTGTTCGAGCTGAAATCCGATCCAACGCCGGACTCCGAATATATCGGGGTCGTCGAATACGCGCGCACCGCGGACATTTCGTTCGAGTCGGCGGGGCTCCTGAACTTCGTCGCGCCGGTCGGGCGCTACGTGAACGGCGAAATCCTGGATTCGGCCGGCAACGTCAAGGTGCCGGGCGGCCTCCTGGCCCGGCAGGGGCTGAGCGTCCCTCAGGCCGACGTCGATATCGCCCAAGTGATGATCGAGCGCGCCGACGCGGTGCTCCAGGACAGCCACGACAACTATCTGCGCGACAAGGAGCTCGCGGACAAGCACGTGATCAGCGTCAAGGAGTTCCAGGAAACCCAGATGAATTACAACACCGCGATCCGCGACAAGGCCAAGGCCGAACTCGAACTCGGACGCGCGCAGCGCCTCCTCGAAACCTGTACCAAATACGCTCCGTTCAACGCGGTGGTCTCCGAAGTGTACATGTCGGTCGGCAGCGCCGCCGACACCGGCAAGCCGGTGATGAAAATCAGCATGATCGACCCGGTCCGGGTCCGCTTCAGCCTGCCGCCCGAGGCGCGCGCCGAACTCGACAGCATCGCCGTCATCGAAGTCTACCCGGTCGGCGCCGACCGGCCGGTCATCGGCTGGCTGGAGCAGCCGGTGCTGACCGCCGACGCGATCTACTGCTACGCCGACAACCCGCCGGGCGCCGACAAGGTCACCCTGACCGACGGCAGCGAACTCGATTCGGTGGACCAGCTCAATCCGGTGCGCGCCGTCGCCGGCCTGGACGACCTGGCCGCCCTGTGGGTAGCCGAAATGACGGTGTTCCACGACGACAAAGGCAGTTACGTCTGGCGGCTGACCCGGCTGACCGAGGGGCATGAACACGCCGCCGTGCCGGGGGTGTTCAAGCTGGAACGGATCGACGTCGAGCTGGCCGACGCCTGCCGGCGCTACGGCTACATCCTGCTCTACGGCGTCAAGGCCGGCTCGAAGCTCGCCGCCGACGATGTGCTGGTCGGCGACGCCCCCGACGACGCCGCCGACGGCCTGGTCGTGATCTACCGCCCCCAATTCTATCCGTTCCAGATCGGCGACCAGGTCCGAATCCGCCTGCGGCGGCCGGCCACCCCGCACCGTTTCTCGGTCCCCCACGCCACTCTGGGGTCGAACGACGAGAACGACGGCTGGCACGTCATGGCCTCCGGCGGCGACTCCGCCGAATCCCGAAAAATCCCGGTGATCGTCCTGGAGCGCGACACCCAGTTCGCCCGGATTTTTTCGCAGCAGCTTGCGGAGGGAATGCGGCTGGTTCCGGTCCAGAAGTGACCATCCGCGCCGTTCCGCCGGCGGATTTTCCGCCGGCGGAAACTTTTTTGCAAAAATTTGATTTTTCGTCGCTTTTTCGATTGGCAATAAAAAACTTCGGCTGTAAATTATACTGAACTTGGCGAAACCGGTGAATGCCGGCTTTTTCTGTTATCGGGAAGGCATCGTCAAATTCAACCTATGATGTAAAACCACAATGACCGACTTCAAACTCTCCCGGCTTCTCCAGCCGTATCGCGGGCTGTTCGTGTCCGCGATCATCACCAACATCATGTTTTCCTCGCTGGCGCTGACGCTGCCCTGGCTGCTCGGCATCGCCATCGACCATGTGTTCCCCAACGCCAACTACACGCTATTTTTCATCCTCGCCGGGACGATGATCCTGATCTACCTGGTGCGCAGCATCATGCGGTACATCGCCGGCTATCTGGGCAGTTATTCATTGATGCGGCTGCTGGTCGACGTCCGGCAGCGGATTTTCCGCCACCTGCAGAGCCTGTCGCTGCGCTTCTACGACGACTACCGCACCGGGAAGCTGATTTCCAACGTGATCAGCGACGTATCGCTGCTGCAGCAGCTGATCGGCACCTTCATCGGCATGGCCGAACAGATCTTCACCGCCACCATGATCGCGGTCCTGCTGCTGGCGCTGAACTTCAAGCTCGGACTGCTGGTTCTGGCGGTGGCGCCGCTGCATTTCCTCAACTTCGCCTACTTCCGGCGGATTCTGCACCGCGATTCGCTGGTCATGCAGGAGC
>JAVBSD010000055.1:0-9409 GCA_031547325.1 Victivallaceae bacterium
AATCATTTTGTTACATTATAGCGCGGAAAAAATAAAAGTCAATAGCCGGCGTGAAAAATAATTCCGATTTGGAGCTGCTTTTTTCAGTGCGCTTCCCGATGCAGTCCCGGCAGGTTGCCGCGATTTTTCCGGTACTCCTGCGCGGAAACGCCGTGATGCTTGCGGAACAGCTTGCTGAAGTAATAATGGTCGCGGAGGCCGACCCGGTCGGCGATGTCGCCGATCGGCAGCAGACTGACCAGCAGCAGCTGAGCCGCGTGTTCCATTTTGCGTTTCATCGCCCACGCCCCCGGCGTGGTTTTGAGGAAACGCCGGAACAGCCGGTAACAGGTGGCCCGGGAACAGTCGGCGCTGACGAGCAGGGGGCCGAGGCGGAAGGGCTCCTCGACGATCAGTTCGACCGCCTTGAGCATGGTCTGCAGCGCCAGCGGGAAGTTGGACCCGGCTTCGAGCATGGCGCCGGAACGTCCCTTGTCGTGCAGCTCCTCGGCCAGCACGCCGGCGAGGTGGCGCATTTTGGCGACCGAGCTCGGTTCCGGGTTGAAGCAGCGGATGATGTATTCGCCCAGCAGAAAAAGCGGGTCGTCGGAGGGCCCCCAGCCGCGCCGCAGTTCCCCGAATTCTGGCTCCGGCAGGTCGGAACGCCGTTCGAACAGGTGCTGGTGCCGGGATAAACTGCTGAAGTTGAGATGGCGGCGGTCGCCCGGTTCCGGCTGGTGGCGGATTTCCCAATAGGGTGGGATCCCCTCCGGCCACTCCGGGATCAGATGGACACAGCCGAGCAGGAAAGGTTCGTCCTGCGACGCCTGGTAGACAATGCGGTGATTCCACGGCGCGAACAGCCACATCCCCGGAAAGATCGGCATGCTCTCCTGGTTGACCGTGACCGTGCCGCTGCCGCTGCGGCACCACGCCAGAAAACGGCTCTCCACCCGGAGATAACCGATGCGTTCCCCGGGATGGAATTGGCGGAGGTTGGCCAGCATGATGATCGCGTTCGGCCACGATAAAGCTTGAAGTGTCATATAAAAAACCTTATTTGAGACTATATTACAAACATAGACAATATACGCCATTGCCAAAAAAAGCAAATTTCGTATAATATATAGCAAATACACCAGCAAAGGAAGCGCCGTGAGTCGATGAAGAAACTATTTTACCTGGTAACGATGACCCTGATCGCCGTTTCAGCCGGCGCCGCCAATCTGATCGGCAATGCGGATTGTTCCCGGCAGTCTCCGGTGGGGCTGCCGCTGGGGTGGGAACTGCGCGGCGGCGGCCCTGAAAACTGCCGGAGCATTCCGGGCGGAGTGCGCCTGACCGCCGGCGGTGAAACCCTGGTGCTGGTCTATAACGGCCTGCGGCTCGAAGATGGCAAAGAGTATATCCTCCGCGCCCGCGCCGCCGGCGTCGATCTCCCGGCGGAATGGCGGGCGTACTGCGAATGGACCGCGCCGCGTCCCGACGGTTCGCTCGAATGGTACGCCAGCCCGGTCGAATGGCGGAACGCGGTGCGCGAAGGAGAGGAGTTCAAGGCGACTTTCACCTTCGTCGGTTCGGGGGCGGCGCACCTGGCCGTCATGGTGAAGGCGCGCGGCGCGGTCGATGTCACCGGCCTGGAGCTGGCCGCGGTCGAGGCGCAGCCGGAAAAGACCGGTCTCGGCGGACGCTGGACCCTGGCCGGAGAGGCGGCGTGGCGCGAAGCCGACGGTCCCGCGGCCTTCGCCATACCCGGCGGTTCGTCGGCGGCCTGCCGCGGCATCCGCCTCGAAGCGGGAACCCGCTACCGGTTGGATTTTGAAACCAGAGGCATGGGCCGCGAGGACAATATGGCCGAATACGTGCCGTTCCGGGTCGAAATCGATTGGGCGGGCGGCGAACGGACCCAGGCGCCCTGGGACGATACCTGGAATTCGAGCTTCCAGGGCAAGAGCTTCATTTTCACCGTGCCGGCCGGCTGCGACGGAGTGACCGCGATCACCGTTTCGGCCCAGGCGCCGGGCGTGGTCTTCCGCAACTTTGCGCTGGAGGCGGCCCCGCCGTCGGCCGAGGAAACCCATTCGCTGCGCTTCGACGCGCCGGTGTGGCGCGACGGCATTTACGCCAGCATGCCGGCCGGCGTCGTCACCGGCCGGGTCGCCGGAACCGGCGCGGTCACGGCGCTGGCGCTGCGGCTCTTCGACGGCGACCGCGAGGTGTGGCGCGAAAACTTCGATTCGGAACGCTTCTCCATCCCGGTCGCCGAGCTGGCCTATGGCGGTTACCGGCTCCGGGCCGAATTCGACGGCGCGGTCGTGGAACGCGAATTGCACAAGCGTCCGCCGGCGCCGGTCGAGGTGATCCAGGACGCCGGTCTCAACTTCCGGATCAACGGCGAACCCTTCTGGCCGGTGTTGCTTTGGGAAAGTCCGGGCGGAGAGGGGCTGCTGCGTTACGCCGCCGCCCGGGGCTTCAACCTGGTGCTCGGCGGCCGGGCCGGAGACGCCGCCCGGACGCTGGAGGGACTCGAGCAGTGCCGCAAGGCCGGCGTGATGGCGATGCTCAACATCGGGTTCCCGGAGCGGATCGACGGCAACGGGGCGCTGTTGTGGGAACACCGGTTGTACGGCATCCTGACCCCCGAAGTGCTGGCGCATCCGGCGCTCTTCGGCTACTACCTCGCCGACGAACCCTACTGGGGCGGCGTCCGGCCGGAAAAGCTCTTCGCCGGATACGACGCGCTGAAAAAAATCGACCCCTACCGCCCGGTCTGGATCAACGCCGCGCCGCGCGGCTCGGTCGAAGTCCACCGCGTCTACAGCCGCGCCGCCGACATCTACGGCGTCGACATCTACCCGGTGCCTTATCCGAACGGCCATTCGGCGCTGGAGGACAAAATGATGAGCGCGGTCGGCGGCTACGCCCGGCGGATGCTCGACGCCACCGGTCACGGCAAGGCGATCTGGATGACCCTTCAGGGCTTTTCCTGGTACGAACTCGACGGCTCGAATCCGGGGCAGGGGTATCCGACGCCGGCGGAATTGCGCTACATGGCCTTCGACGCGATCGTTTCCGGAGCCACCGGCGTCGCCTACTGGGGCGTCAACCAGGTCAAGGCGGCCGGGTTTTTCGAAGACCTCTTCCGCCAGACCGACGAAATGCACTTGCTGGGACCGCTGCTCGCCGGCGGCCTCCGCAAACCCGCCGCCGCCACCGCCGACGCACCGCAGGTCCGGGTGCTGGCCCTCGAACATTCGGGCGCGCTCTACCTGATCGCGATCAACGACAAACCCGAAGCGGTCCGTTGCCGCATCGCCGCGCCCTTCGGCGGCGACCGGGTGACGGTCTTCGGCGAAAACCGGGAATTGCCGGCGGCCGGCGGAAGCATCACCGACCAGTTCGCCGGCTACGGGGTGCATCTCTACGGAACGGCGCCTTTGCCCGCCGCTTCGCCGCTGCCGCAACCCGGCGGCAATCCTTATCCGGGTTGGCTGGCGGAGCGTCTCAACGCGCCGCGCTACCGCGGCGAAGCCCGCTGGATCTGGCATGCCGACCTGGCCAACGTGGCGGAGTCGCAGGTGGTGCTGCGCCGCGAAATCTCCTGCCGTGAAAAGCCGGCGGCGGCCGAGCTCATGATGGCGGCCGACAATTACGGCGCGGTCTATGTCAACGGCACGGAAGCCGGGCGCATCGACGGTTGGACGCCGCTCAAGCGTCTGAATATCGCGCCGCTCTTGCAAAGCGGGCGCAACCTGATCGAAATCCGCGCCGCCGACGGCGGCGGCCTGCCGTGCGGCATCATCGGCGAAATCATGATCGCTTACGCCGACGGAAGCCGTGAAACCGTCCTGACCGACGCGGCGTGGCTGGCCGCGCCGGAGGACGCCGCGGATTTCGAGCAGGCTCATGAAATCGCCAAGGCCGGCTCCGGAGTGTGGGGCGACCAGATTGAAATGCCGAAATAAACCTTTTTAAAAAAACAAAGGAGATGAAAATGCGCAAGAACTTCACCCTCATAGAATTGTTGGTCGTGATCGCGATCATCGCCATCCTCGCATCCATGCTGCTGCCGGCCCTGTCCAAGGCGCGGGCGGCGGCGCAGGCGACCAAGTGCCTCAACCACCAGAAGCAGGGCGTCCTGGCGATGGCCATGGCCGCCAACGACCACGAGGACACCATTCCCTACTACTATAGCGACGGCGCCAGCGACGTCTACTGGTATCAGATGCTGGCCGCCTGCGCCAACGAGAGTACCGGGGCGCTGGTGGGCAACGGCAGCAAGTCCACCTATCCGGCCGTCACCTCCTACCTCGGCATGGGGTATCTGCCGGCGGACACCTCGATGGCGCTGTACCGGTGTCCGAGCCAGGCGGACGCGGCGGCCCACGGCCGGACCTTCGGCGGAGTGTACAATGCCGTCGTCGCGGTGGCCGATTCGTCGAATTTGGACTTCAACGGGACCACGCTCGCCCGCATCAAGCTCGGCGCGCTGAAGGCGCCGACGGATTTCTATCTGCTGACCGACTCATTGAGCAACGCCGGGCAGGTCACGCTGATGTACTGGCACGGCACGGCGCTGAACCACGGCGGCTTCCACCTGCGTCACAACAACCGCGCCAACCAGGCCTTCGCCGACGGCCACGTCGAGGCCAAGGACCGGGGCGCGCTGCTCGCCTCGCTGAAAGCCGCCTATCCGCACCGCGCCACCGCGCTGGTCATCGCCGCCGACGGCGTCACCGCCAAGGCGGAGGACCTGTAACGCGGAACCGCCTTCAGGCCGTATGGGGAGGAGCCGCCGCCGTCTTTTTGGGTCTTCCGCCTTGGCGGCCATTGATTCGGCTGGCGGCGGCGGCTTTCGGGCTGATCCGCCGGATTCTCTGGTCGCAGGCGCGACAGACTTCGCCCCGGCACCCCCTGGCGGGCTGCCGGGTTTCCGTACCGTTGCAGTACAGTTCCTCCGCATCCAGATCGAGTGAATCATTCCAACTGATCCCGTGACCTCCGGCGTCGACCCGCACCTGTTCGAACAAACCTGGAATGTCACGCAAGTCCCGGAACGCCGGCAGCGCGTCGAACAATGCTTCCGCACTGTACACCGTTTGTTTCCCGTCGGCAAAATCGGCCAGCAACAGCCGCCCGGGAAGCGCTTTGACCGTAATGATTTTGTGAAAAGCCATTTTTTGCCTCCTTGTCATTATTCCTGTTTAATATAACGCCATTTTGCAGATATTATTAGAGAGAATCGACTGAATGACGTCTGTTCTGGGAATTTTCCCCTCGGGTACATACGCGGTTACATACAAAACGCCCCCTGGAGCGCGATTTTGCGGCACGTCGACCAGGGGGCGTTATTTTGATGCAATCTATTATATATCAACACAATAAAATGGCATCCCCACGGGGATTCGAACCCCGGTTGCCGGGATGAGAACCCGGTGTCCTAGGCCTCTAGACGATGGGGACGCATCGGACAGGGTATTACAATAAACCGATTCGGACCGGAAGTCAAGCAGTACGGGCGCTATTTTGTCGAATTTTCACCGGGCTTTTCGGCCGGCGGGTTTGTCAAATGCCGGATCGGTGGTATATTTCCGGATGCAACGAACGCTGATGGAGGAATCGTGGATCTGACGGCGAAATGGATATGGCTGTCCGGCGATGACGGACGGGGATACAACAGCACGACGGAGTTTCGGCGCGACTTTGAACTCGGCGAATTCACCGGGGCGCGGATCGCGGTTTCCGCCGACAGCTATTACCGGCTGAAAATCAACGGACAATGGATCGCCGACGGCCCCGCGCGAGGCTGGCCCGAGCATTACTTCTACGACTGGATCGACGTCGCATGGGCCCTGAGGCCCGGCCCCAACCGGATCGAGGCCGAAGTGCGGTATTACGGCTGCGGCACCTTTCACCAGCGGCCCCAGCGCGGCGGATTCCTGGCCGAACTGAAACTCCAAACCCCGGCGGGACACATCGCCGTGGTCTCCGACCGCTCCTGGCAGGCCCGGCCGGCGGCCGCGCGCGTGACCAACACCGCCAAGATTTCAGTCCAGCAGTGCCCGGTGGAAATCTATGACGCGACCCGCCCCGAAGCCCCGTGGGGGGAGGCGGCCGAAGTGGCCGCGGCCGGAGCGGAACCGTGGCGCGACCTGGCCATGCGCGATTGCCGGCTGCTGAGCCGGAAGGAATTTCCGCTGAAACGCTTCGTTTCGGCGCGCCGGCTCGACGGCGAACGCCTGGTGTTGGCATGGTCGAGCCGCCAGATTTACCGCCCCGGCGGAACCAGCGAAAACATCAGCGATTTTTATCCGACCGCGTTGGCGCTGACCCTCGATGTGCCGGAGGCGCGCGAACTCGATTTCACCGCCGCCAATTTGACGGTCGCCGTCGACGGCCGGGTGGTCGAATCTCCGTGCCGCCTGGAGGCCGGAACGCACCTGCTGGCGGCCGCGGTGGCCTTTCCGCAGGGCCATCTCAAGGAACACGCCCTGGTGCTCTCTGATCCCGACGGCATCGTCATCGGCAACCCCGCCGGGGAGTCCGGCAAATACGCGCTGGCGGTGGCTTCCGCGCTGGTCCGGGAACGCTCCGACATCCCCTGGCCGCACCTGGCCGACGACGAGCTCCTGCTCGATTGCGGCGCCTGGCGCGACCGGCTGATCGCCGCCGCCGTCGACGCCGCGGCGCTGGTGAAACACTGCGGGAGCTCGTTGTGGCAGCTCAAGCCGGAGGAGCTGCTGGCCGACGACGGCTACTGGCGGAGCAGGACCGCAAGCTACGCGCCGCTCCTGGATGGCGACGTCGCCGATCCGGGGGCGCTGATCTGCCGCGACGGCGAAGTCACCGAGGTCGCGGCCGGGGTCGAAATGCTCTATGACTTCGGCGAACAGAATTGCGGCTTCTGGGAGTTCGAGGTCGACGCGGCGGCGGGGACGGTGATCGACCTTTACGCCATCGAATACATCGCGCCCGACGGGCGATTGCAGCACGCCGAACACAACCGCAACGTCATGCGCTATGTCTGCCGGGAAGGGCGGCAGCGCTTCATCAGCCTGAAGCGCCGTTCCGGGCGCTATCTGTTTCTGACCGTGACCAACGCGGCGCGTCCGGCGCGTTTCAACTACCTCGGGCTGGTCGAGTCGACCTACCCGGTGCAGCGCATCGGCGAATTCCGCTGCTCCGACCAGCGGCTGAACCGGATCTGGGAAATGTCCGAACGCACCCTCAAGCTGTGCATGGAGGACACCTTCACCGACTGTCCGCTGTACGAGCAGACGCTGTGGGTGGGCGACGCGCGCAGCGAGGCGCTCTTCGCCTTTCCGGTCTTCGGCGCCTACGATCTGGCGCGGCGCTGCATCGAGCTCGCCGGGCGTTCGCTCGAACGCTATCCCCTGGTCGGCGGGCAGTTGCCGTCGAGCTGGGACTGCCTGCTGCCGGCGTGGAGCTTCATGTGGGGCATGTCGGTGTGGGATTATTATTTCGAAACCGGCGACGCGGAGTTCGTGCGCAAGGTCTGGCCGATGGTCCGGGAAAACCTGGACGGAGCCCGCGCCTGGGTGGACCCGTCGACCGGCCTTTTTTCGGCGATGGAGTGGAACATGTTCGACTGGTGCCCGACCGACTGCGGCCAGCCGTTCGTGCTCTATCTGAGCATGTTCATGGCCGGGGCGGTCGACGCCGCGCTGAAGCTGGCCGAGGTCGCCGGCGATCCGGCGTGGGCCGGGGATTTCCGGGGCGTCCGCGCCGACCTGGCGGCGGCGATCGACCGGGTCTGGGACGCCGAACGGGGCCAGTGGCCGGATACCATCGACGCCGACGGCGCGCCGGCCACGCAGGGCGCGGTTCACACCAGCATGCTGGCGGTGCTCTACGATCTGACCTCGCCGGCCAACCGCGACCGGGCGGCGGCCAATGTCATGGCGCCGCCGGAGGAGATGATCCGGGTCTGTTCGCCCTTCGCTTCGCTGTACTATTATATGGCGCTGGAGAAACTCGGCCGCGAGGCCGACGTCGTCGCGGCGATCGGCGCCGACTACCGCGAAATGCTCAAGCTCGGCGAAAGCACGGTCTGGGAAACCTACCTGTCGCCGGGCGATCCGGCGAGTCCGGATTACTTCCCGACCCGCAGCCACTGTCACGGCTGGTCGTCGGCGCCCTTGTACTTCCTGCCCCGCATCGTGCTCGGCGTGAAGGCGGTCGGCGTCGGCGCCTCGGTGATCGAAATCAGCCCGGTGATGACGGCCGGCATCGATTATGCCGCCGGGCGGATCGCCACGATCAAGGGCCCGGTCGAGGTGGAGTGGGAACGCTCCGGCGACCGGCTGACGCTCCGCGCGGCCGCGCCCGCCGGCTGCCGGCTGGAATACCGGCTCAATCCGACCCTGGAGGGGTTGGAGGTGGAGACGCTTTTCGCGATGACCTGCTGATCGCTGAAATTAACGGAGAAAGTTGTGAATATTCCCCTGTCCGAAGCCGCGAAACGCCGCCTGGGAGTTGTGCTGCCCGCCGCACTGATCGCCGTCACCGGGATGTGGGTGACTTTTTTCCTGCTGGCGATGTGGCCGCTGCGAGTGGAACTGCATTGCGACGGGGCGGTCGCGCCGGATGGACTCAAGGTCTCTTATTCCAACGTCTTCGGACACGAACGGCGGATTGCGCCCGCGATGAACGAGGCGCGCGACGGGTTCACGCTGTCGGTCGCCGACGGCGTGATCGCGAATATGGCCTTCGAAATCTCTTCGCCCGGAGTCCGGCCGACGGCGCTGGTCGTCGGCGGGCATGAGTTTGCCGGACCGGAGATCGGCCGGGCGCTGGTGCTGCGCGACGACGGCGACGGCGACGGCGACGGGGCGGTCTGGCGTTATTGCGGCCCCCGGAGCGTTTTCCGGGACCGTTTCCTGGTCCGGTTTGCGCTGGCGGCGCTGGTGTGGATCGGGATCGGCGCCGGCCTGGGGCGGCTGGCGGCGCGGCGGCGGCTGGACTGGCTGGCGGGAATCTGGCTGGGCGGGATTTTCTTCCTCTACGTCGACGGGATGAACATCCTCAACATCGGCGATTACACCTGGATCGCCCACGATTCTCTCGAACATATCGGGATCAACTTTTTCATCAACGAACCATGGCATTTTCCGCTCGGGCGGATCGCCGACTACGTCTATCCCGGCGGGACCAGCATGATGAGCGTCCAGGGGTATCCGTTCATCTACCTGGTCAAGCTTTTCCGGGGGTTTTTCCCGGAGGGGATGCTGCAGTTTCACGGGCTGTGGATTCTGATGAGCTTCATGCTCCAGGGGGTCTTCGGGGTGCTGCTGATGCGGCTGGTCAGCCGCAATACGGCGGTGAAGATCGCCGGCGCGGCGTTGTTCGTGCTGATGCCGTCGATGCTGGCCCGGGCCACCCACGGACCCCAGATCACCCAGTGTTCCCA
>JAVBSD010000134.1:0-2716 GCA_031547325.1 Victivallaceae bacterium
CGGAGACGCCGGTCGCCGCGCCGACCGGGCGCACCGCGTTCCAGCCGTCGCCGATTTCGCGGTCGATGACCATGGCGTTGAGTCCCCGGTAGCTCCGGCCCGTGCCCCGGTCGACGAGGTCGAAGGAGCCGTCGGGATTGACCGCAAGCTCGATCCGGCCGTTGGAGGCGGACAACCGCCCGGTGGCCTGGGTCGCGAAGTAACGCGCCGGCGCGGTTTCGGGCCGCACCTCCAGCGAAGTCCAGCCCGCCGCGGCCAGCTTCAGGCGCGCCGCGACCGGGTAGATGTCGCAATTCCGCGAGTCGTGGCGGTAGAAGCGGACGGTCCGGTTGCGGCGGATGGCGCCGGCGAACTGGTAGGGAACTTCGGCGCCGCCGGCGTCGTACAGCTTGAAGTTGTTGAGAAACTCGTAGCCGAAGGGCTCCGAACGCTTCTCGGGATAGGCCGTTTTGGCCGGGAAAGCGATGTCGAGGTCGACCACCGTGTCGCGTTCCCACGGCAGGGGATTGTAGACCCGCACCAGGTAGCGGCCGTCGGCGGCGGTGGTGTTGGCGGAGCGGTCGACGAGTTCGTCGGCTTTGGCGAAGCACTGGATCGGGGCGCCGGCGATCCGGGCGCGGTCGGCCAGCGACGCTTCGTGGCGGATGGCGTCGCCGATTTCGGCGATCTCCTCGAAACGCGGCAGCATCTGGCGGTGCACCGCGTCGATCGAACAGCCGCAGATCGAGTCGTGGGGCTGGTTTTTGACCAGCAGCTTCCAGGCGTGTTTCCAGAAGGCGGTCATGGGTGCGGCGCCGGCCGCGGCCCGGTGGGCCTGCAGCATGTCCAGGTCGATCTCCAGCAGGTTCTGGCAGCGGTCGTGAGCCGCCTTGATGTCGTAGCGCGAACTCAAGGTATGCGGGATCATCCAGGTGTTGTTGCCCCGGATGTCGGCGGTTTTGATCAGTTCGCCGGCGATCACCGGCAGCGGAGCGCGCTCCCGGAAAACCGGCGCGAGTTCGCGGTAGTCGCAATGGACGACTTCGGCGTCCGGATACACCTCTTTGATCCATTCGAGGTATTGGGGGGCCTGGGAGTGGGCGTTGATGTGGTCCAGCGCGTCGCTCAGGACCAGCGCGTCGCCGAAATACCGGCGCGACCGTTCGACCCAGGTTTGCAGCCGCTCCTTGAAGGCTGCCTCGTCCAGCGGCCGGTCCCACCAGCCGGTCACGTACAGCGAAAAGCTGGCGTAACCGCTGTCCGAAGGCAGCTTCAGGGTGTCGATGCAAGTGCCGTCCGGGGATTCCCAGGAGAAATAGGCCGGAAAGGTCGAGTCGGTGCCGCGCCAGATCACCGCGGTGTCGATGCCGAAGCCCCGGAAAATCTGCGGCATCTGCCCGACGTGTCCGAAGATGTCGCAGATGTAGCCGACCGGCCAGGCGCTCCCGCCGAAATCGGCGGCCAGTTCATGCCCGATCAAAAGATTGCGGATCAGCGATTCGCCGGAAACCAGGAATTCGTCCGGCATCACGTACCACGGGCCGACGTTGAGCCGCCCGGCGGCGATCTGTTTGACGAAGCGTTCGCGCCACTCCGGATGGATCTCCAGGATGTCTTCGAGAATGATGGTCTGCCCGTCGAAGGTGTACTTGGCCAGCGCCGGATTGTCCTCCAGCGCCTTCAGCGCCCCGTCGGCGGTTTCCACCAGATAATGGCGGTAGCGCTGGAAGGGCATATACCATTCGCGGTCCCAGTGGGTCGAGTTGAAGTAAAAGAATTTCATGCGTTCTCCGTTGCGTTGTTGTTGTTGTTGTCTGCGAGGATTCTGCCGTCCACCAGACGGGCGACGGCATCGGCGCGCGCCGCGACCTCGGAATTGTGAGTGATCATGACGATGGAAAGTTCTTCGGTCCGGCGCAGCTCTTCGAGCAGGCCCAGGATCGCTTCGCCGGAGACCGAATCCAGATTGCCGGTGGGCTCGTCGGCGAGCAGCAGCTTCGGGGATTTGACCAGCGCCCGGGCGATGGAGGCGCGCTGCTGTTCGCCGCCGGATAGTTCGCCGGGATGGTGGGGCAGGCGGTCGGCGAGGCCGAAACGCTCCAGCAGCTCCAGCGCCTTTGCGCGGTACTGCGCGGTGTTCAACCCGGTCAGGCGCGCCGGGAGCAGCACATTGTCGAGCAGATTCAGCTCCGGCAGCAATTGATAGCTCTGAAAGATGAATCCGAGCTCGCGGGCGCGGAAGCCGGCGGCGCGGCGTTTCGACCAGCGCCCGATCTCCTCGCCGTCATAGAAGACCTTTCCGGCGTCTGGACGCTCCAGCGCGCCCAGGATGTTGAGCAGCGTGGTCTTGCCGCTGCCCGAAGCGCCCAGGAGCGCGCTCCAGCTGTGGCGCGGAATCCGCCAGTTGACGTCGTGCAGCACCTCGACGCAGCGTTTGCCGAGACGGTAGCTTTTGACGATATGTTCGACGGCGAGAATGGGTTCGCAGGACATGAAAAGTCTCCCCGGGGTCATTCGTAACGCAGCGCTTTGGCCGGATCGAGCCGGGCCGCCCGCCACGCCGGCAGGAGCGCGCTGACCGTGCACAGGATGATGGCGCAGCCGGCGACCAGGATCAGGTCGCCGGCGACCAACTGTGCCGGCAGTTCGTTGAAGTAATAGAATTCGGCCGGAAACGGATCGCTTCCGCGTTCGCGCATCCAGCCGAGGACGTCGTTCCGGTAGTGGATCAGCAGAC
>JAVBSD010000389.1:0-5409 GCA_031547325.1 Victivallaceae bacterium
ATTCAGCGCCCGGCGGCAGTTCTCCGCCGAATCGGTGCCGTTGACCGGACTCCACAGGATGCCGTCGACGGGAATCGAACACAGCACCGCCAGCTCCTCCGCCTCGGTGGCGCAGTCTTCATTGGAGGAGGCCAGCGTCAGGTTGTAGCCGGCGGCGCGGCAGATTTCCTGGGCGACCTCGATGATCTCCGGGTAAAAATAGCTCGAAAACGACGGCACCAACGCGCCGATCAGGAACGACCGCCCGTTGACCAGGCTGCGGGCGATCAGGTTGGGATGATAGTTGTTTTCACGGATCACCGCTTCGATTTTGGCGCGGGTGCGGGCGCTGACCGGGCCCTTGCCGGAGAGGCAACGGTATACGGTCATCTCCGAAACTTCCGCTTTGGCGGCGATTTCCTGCTGCGTGGTCATCATCGAATCCGAATGTTGTTCGTATAACAATTTACCATATCATCCTCCGCCGGAAATGCAAATCATTTTCCGCCATTTTTCCGTCCGCCGGCGATTTCGTAGCTGGCGGCGATTCCGGCGAAGATCTCCAGGGAGGAGACCGAGCCGTCGAGGCAGAGGGTGAACCAGTGCTTTTTGTTCATGTGATACCCCGGGAAATACCTCACGCCGTCGATCATCGCGGCCAGGCTCTCCGGTTCGCCGCGCAAATCGAGGATATCGACCAAGTCATCGCTGTCGAGGCCGAGCTTCCGCCTGGGAATCCGCAGCAGCGCGGCATACCATTTCGCGTTGTCGCGGCGGCGCAGGATGGCGTTCCGCGGAAATTTCGGCCACAGGAATTCGGGTTCGTCTCCGTACCGTTCCCGGACGTGGCGAATGAGCTCTCCGGCCCGGCCGCCCCGGAAACCGTCCGGGTCGAAGCATTGTTCGGCGACCGCCGCCAGCACCCTGCCGTATTCGTCCCGGACCCTGCCCACAAAGGCCCCGACCGCGCCGGCAACCCGGAACAGCGAATAGGCTTCCCCCGTCGCCGGATCGATCACCTCCGCCGACACCGCGCCCGTTTCCGCCGCAACCGTCACGATCATTTCCAGACGCCCCTCCAGCAGCGGGGTCGGCCGGACAAAAACGCCGCCGGCGAGCTTGAAGCCGCACGCGGCCAGCCGCCCGGGGTTCGGGGTCCGGTGGCGGAACAAGGCTTCCGGATCGTCCATCGCGCTCACTCTCCGGGCCGGGCCCGGCGATAATCGCTCGGCGTCTTGCCGGTCAACTGCCGGAAAACCCGGTTGAAGTGGGTCAGGTTGGCGAAGCCGCAGCGAAAGGCGATTTCGGCGATCGAGCGGCGGTCGGAGGCCAGCAATTCGATGGCCCGCCCGATGCGCACCCGGTTCAGGTAGCGGATCGGAGTGACCCCGGTTTCACGCTTGAAAAGATGCCCGAAGTGGCTTTCGCTCATCGCGACCCGCGCGGCGATGTCGGCGACCTTGAGATTCTTCGCGTAGTTGAGCTCGATATAATCGCGCGCGGCCTGAATCGGTTTCTTTTCATGCACCGATTCGAGGAAGCTCAGCCGGCTTTCGCTCTCGACCACGTAGTTGCCGACCAGGCTCAGCAGTTCGGTCAGCGCTTCGAGCTGCTCCGCAGTACAGACCCGGCAGTTGAAATAGCCCCGGCGCAGCTCCTCGGGGTCGACCTCCGCCAGATAGGGATTGGCGGCGAGAAATTCCCGGAAACCCTCCTCGAACGGCGGCGCGGTCATCACCTGCCCCGCGCTCAAAGCCCCGATGAAAACATCGCGCACGAACAAAGGCACGATCAGGTCGACCAGCCCCGCGTGGCAGCGGTAGACCTGGGGCCGGCGCGAAAACCGCGTTTCGGCCAGGCTGCGCCGGTCGTCGCTGTCGCAGCGCGCCAGCCCCTCGCGGGTGCGGCGGATCAGCCGGCACAGCGGACTGCAATGCCCGGGGTCGCACAGCGAAAAATTGCGCCCGTCCGTTCCGGTATAGTCGATGGCGATTCCGGTCAGTTTGAGCAACGCCGCATGGTAGGCGGTGAGAATCTTGGTCTGGCCCAGGTTGACGGTGCTCATCGCCCGCTCAGCCCGCGACGACGCCGGAGCCCTGGCGCACGTGTTCGGCCAGCAGCCGCTGCGCCCGTTCCGTTTCATTCGCCAGCATCGCATCGATCAGCTCCAGCCGTTCGGCGGTCAGCTGGTCCACCGCCGGCAAAGTCGCGGTCCGATAGTTGCGGAAGGGCGCGGTGCGCCGCAGCATCTGCGCCAGCAGCTCCCCCAGGGTGCGGTTGGGGCAGAACCCCGCCACCGCCTGGTGCATCGCCTCGTCGACTTCACGCGAAACCCGCCGCTTTTCCGGCTCCGGACAGGCCGGCGACGCGGCAAGCGTCTCCCGCCACTCCCGCAGCAGCCGGCGCGGAATCGCGGGCAGGCTCAATTCCAGCATCATCGCCTCCAGACGGCTCCGCGCTTCGAAAAGATCCCGGACCCCCTCGGCGCTCCATTCGCGCACCCGGCAGCCCCGGTGCGGCAGCGCTTCGACCAGGCCCTCGGCCTCCAGGCGCCGCAGCGCGTCGCGCAACGGCGTCCGGCTGATGCCGAGCTCGCGCCCCAAACCCTCTTCGGTCAGGCGCTCGCCCGCGGCCAGTTCGCCGCCGATGATCCGGCGGGCAATCTCGCCGGCCGCCTGATCGGCCAGAGTCTCTTTTTTCAATAGTGCCATATGATACTCTAATCCGTACTTTTCCGCAATGCAAATATTTTTCGGGGAAATGCCGTTCCGCGGGTTGCATTGTTTGCCGGAAGGATTATTGTATACAGTACACAATCTCAACCGGGAGCGGGCATGATTCGACTGAAGTTATTGGCGGTGATTGGTTTGGCGGCAACGGCAACGATAGTGGCGAAAGGGGATGAAGTCGTGGATATGGGCAACGGGTACCGGCAGGCGAACGACATCGCCTATTATGACGCGGCGATGCCGCGCCAGGGAGATTCGGGCTACATCGACGAGCGCTGCAAGCTCGACGTCTATTATCCGGCGGAGGCGAAGGACGCGACGACGGTATTGTATATTCACGGCGGCGGGCTGAGCACCGGCGAGAAGTTCATCCCGGAGCCGTTGCGGAATTCCGGGCTGATCGTCGTCGCGCCGAATTACCGGTTGAGTTCGGAGCGGGCGCGCTGCCCGGATTACCTTTATGACGCGGCGGCGGCGACCGCGTGGGTGTTCCGCCACATCGCCGAATACGGCGGCAATCCGGAGCTGGTCTTCATCACCGGCGGTTCCGGCGGCGGCTACCTGTCGGCGATGATCGGCATGGACGCGCGCTGGCTCGAAGCCTTTGGCGAATCCAATCTCCTTCTGGCGGGAATCATGCCGATTTCGGGGCAGATGACCACGCACTTCCAATTGCTCAACGAGCGCAACGGGACCGCGGGGATGACCCAGCCGGCGCGCGCGGTGATCGACGAATACGCGCCCTTGTACCATGCCAAACGGGAGCTCCCGCCGATCGTGCTTTACGCCGGCGACCCCAAAATCGAATGGCCGACCCGGGCCGAGGAGAATATGCTGCTGGCGGCGACGCTGACCCGGGTCGCGGGCCACACCGACACCACGATCCACATTCTCTCCGGCTTCGACCACGGCGACGTCTACGACCCCTCCTACCTGCTGATGAAAAAACGCATTCCGCTGATTTGCGGCGAAAAGCTCCGTCCGCTCCTCAAGCCTCAGCCCATCGGGCTGACCGGGGAAACCGGCTGGCTGCCCATGCAATCGCGGCGCGGCGGCGAAGTTTCCGACGGTTCGCGGGTCGGCTTGCGCCTCGACGGCGGCGAGCTGGTCATTGAAGCCGACTGCCGCGGGGCGGAAACGGAGGCCCTGGTCGAGGGGGCTTTCGGGTGGGACGGCGACTGCGTGGAAATTTTCCTCGGCAATCCCGAAGCCGGCCAGGTCGGGCAATGGGTGGTCACTCCCGGCGGCAAGCTGTATTACTTCTCCGCCCTCGGTCTGGCGGAAGTGCCGGCCAGGGCGGAGGCGGTCCGCACGGAAGCCGGCTGGCAGGTCGAATTCGCGGTGCCTTTCGATCGTCTGCCGGCCGGGAGCAGGGTCAACGTCATCCGTCACCACGTGGGCGGCGGCAGCGATTTCTACACCAATCTTTCACCGGTCTACGGGGCGTTGAACGCGGAAGCGGCGGCCATGGTGGAGCTCCGCCGCTGACCCTGCCCCCGGGCGTTCCCCCTCTCTTCCCCAAAATCAAAAAAAGGGGCGCCCAAAGGGCGCCATGGTCCAGGTTGGATAACCTGGCGCGGTCCAGCCGCGGAGGCTGGTCGCCTGTCTAAACAGGCGAAATAGTCGGTCCGCCCGAGCGGGAGCTCGGGCGGAGCCGCCCGGTCCGCGATGGTGGAGTACGAGGGGCTTTAGCCCCAAGTGCGGAACATGGAGCGGAGCCGGCCGCGCCACCGAAGCGCGAACCAATCGCCTGCAAGACAGTCCAAGCAGATCAAAAAACTGGTTTTGCGGGTACGAACGGATGTGAACGGAAACGAACAAATTCGAACGGATACAAGAAAACGTATTTCGCACAAGCGCGTTTATTTTGCGCGAATAGACGTACTTCGCACAAGTACGTTTTTTTGTACGAATTGACGCACTTTGCATAAATACGTTTTTTGCACGACTTGACGCGCTTCGCACAAGTACGTCATTTGTCCAAAACTGCCAAATTGATGCTTTTTGAACGCGCTTGGGTGGCGCGGCCGGCCCGGCTCCGAGTCCACTTTTGGGATACGCGTTGCTCTCCCAAAAGTGTCCCATCGCCGACCGGGCGGCTCCGCCCGAGCTCCCGCTCGGGCTTCCTTACCGTTTCGCCTGTTGAGACAGGCGACCAGCTTACGCAGCTGGACCGCGCCAGGTGGGACCCACCTGGACCCTGGCCTTGCTGCGCGGCGGCCGACTATTTTTTTTCTTTTTTTTCAGTTGCGGACGCGGAGGCGGAAGGGGCTGCCCGGCAAGCCGTTTTCCCCCACCAAATTGGCGCGCATCGGATTGATGCTCCACCCATACCGCACCTCCACCGGCTCCGCAACCTCCGCCGCACTCACCTCGACACGATCGCCGCCGACAATGACCGCCCGCGCCGAATGAAACACGCCGTCAGCCCCGGCCACCACCCAGCCGGCCGGCTCCCCGCCGCGCCACGCCACCGGAATGTCGAAACTCACCACCAGCTTGCCGCCGTCACGCTTCACCGCGGTCGCCAACGGCCCGTGAGCCTGCGCACGATCGCCGGAACGCAGCCCCAACGTCAGCCGGGCCAGCCGCTCCCCCACGGCGCGCTTGTCGGGCGGATGCAGATCGAAAGCGTCGCCGGTGTCGCTCAGCACCGCCGGGTAAGAACCGTCGGCCAACGCAACTTCGAGCTGCGCTTCAC
>JAVBSD010000205.1:0-5216 GCA_031547325.1 Victivallaceae bacterium
TGTGCTGAACCAGGGGGCGGTTGGACGGGCAAACGTAGGCGCAGGAGCCGCATTCGATGCAGTCCATCACATGATTTTCGGCGGCCAGCGGGTAGAGTTCGGATTCGATCTGCATGGTCAACGGCCCCGGTTCGAGGTGCATCGGGCAGGCGTCGAGGCAGCGGCCGCAGCGGATGCACGCGGTCGACTCGTATTGCACCACTGCTTCGCGGCTCAACACGAGGATGCCCGAGGTGTTCTTCTGGATCGTTCCGTCGAGGGTGCGCTGGGCGAAGCCCATCATCGGCCCCCCGAGGATCACTTTGGCCGGCTCCCCGGTGACGCCCATGGCCAGCTCCAACGCCTTGAGGATCGGCGTACCCAGCCGGAACAGCCAGTTGCCGGGCCGCCTGACGATGTCGCCGGTGACCGTGGTCACCCGTTCGATCAGGGGTTCGCCGCGTTCGACCGCGTTGCGCGCCGCCGCCGCGGTGGCGACGTTCTGAACCACGCAGCCCGAATCCATCGGCAGGCCGCCCGAAGGCACCTTGCGGCCGGTCACCGCGTAGATCAATTGCTTTTCCGAACCCTGGGGATAGGCCGCCGGCAATTCGAGGATGGCGACGCCGAACTCGGCGGCGTGTTCGCGCAGCGCCCGGATCGCGTCGGGTTTGTTGGCTTCGATGGCGATGGTGACCGCCGTCGCGCCGGCGGCGCGGCCGAGAATCGCCGCGCCGGTCAGAATTTCCAGGGGACGCTCCACCATCAGCCGGTGGTCGGCGGTCAGGTACGGCTCGCATTCGGCGCCGTTGAGAATGACGTGATCGATGGTTTTGCCCGCGGGCGGCGACAGTTTGACCGCGGTCGGAAAGGCGGCTCCGCCCATACCGACCACGCCGGCTTCGGCGATCCGCGCCTTCAGCGCGGCCGGTTCGACGCTGCGCCAGTCGATGGCGTCGTAAAGCTCGCCCCAGGCGTCCTCGCCGTCGGCGGCAATCACCAGAGCCTCGGCCGGAATGCCGGCGGGGGAGGAAATCGCGGTCAGCGCCTCGACCTTGCCGGAGGTCGGGCTGTGGAGGTTGGCCGAAACCGGGCCGGAGGCCCGGGCGATCAACTGGCCTTTGGCGATGGCGTCGCCCGGCTTGACCACCGGGACCGGCGGTTTTCCGGCGTTCTGGGCCAGAATCACCGTGTAGCGATCGAGCAGCGGCACGCTCCCGATCCGCGCGTCGCGGGTCAGCTCCTTGCCGTCGCTGGAGGGGTGGATGCCGCCCAGGAAACGTTTGTAATCTTTCATTTCGCCGCCTCTCTGAGGTGGTCTTCGCGCATTTTCAGACACCCGGTGGGGCATTCGGCGGCCGCGACGGTGTTCCGGTCCGGCTGCGCGGGATTGGCGTAATTGACGGTAACTTTGAAGCCCTCGGCGGTGAACATGCCTTCGGCGCCGGCCTTGAGACATTTGCGGCAGCCGATGCACGGCACGGCGCAGGCGGCGCGTTTGATCGGGGCTTTGGCCGGGGAACTGCAATAGATGTCGACTTTGGCGGAGGCCGGAACCAGGCGGATCAGCTTGCGCGGGCAGGTGGCGACGCACTTGCCGCAGCCGACGCAGCGGTCGGGGCGGACGATCGCCAGCGAATCGGCGATCTCGATCGCGTTGAAGGGGCAGGCGCGGGCGCAGCTCGACAGCCCGAGGCAGCCGTAGGCGCAGCTCTTGGGGCCGCCGCCGACCAGCGAAGCGGAGACGCAGTCGCTGACCCCGTTGTAGAGGGTTCGGGTTTTGACGTTGGAGGCCGAGCCGCCGCACAGCACCACCGCCGTCGATTTCGCCGCGTCGCCGACTTCGACGCCGAGGATGCGGGCGACCGCGGAGCGGATTTCCGGCGACGAAACCGGACATTGGTTGGGCGCGGCTTTGCCCGCGACCGCCGCGCCGGCGAAATCCTGGCACCCGGCGAGGCCGCAGCCGCCGCAATTGGCTCCGGGTAGCAGTTCGAGCACCGCTTCGATTTTGGGATCGGTGTCGACATGGAAGATCCGCACCGCGAGCGCGATCAGCACCCCGAGCGCCACGCCGATCGCCCCCATGAGCGCGACCGCGACCAGGATCAGAGTCGTTACCGGGATGCCTTCCATACTCAGACCACCCCTGAAAATCCGATGAACCCCATCGCCAGGATGCCGGCGGTAATCAGCGCGATCGCCGCCCCCTGAAAGATCTGCGGCACCTGGGAGAGCGCCAGCCGTTCGCGCAATCCGGCGAAGAGCACCAGCGCCAGCGCGTACCCGACGCCCGACGCGAACCCGTCAAAGGTGGCTTCGCAGACGCCCCGGTCGGCCTTGAGGTTGAGCTGGGCGACGCCGAGCACGGCGCAGTTGGTGGTAATCAACGGCAGGTAGATGCCGAGGGCGCGGTAGAGGGCGGGACTGAGCTTCTGCAGCGCGATTTCGACCAGCTGGACCAGCGCCGCGATCGACAGGATGAACAGGATCAGCTGCAGGAATTCGAGGTCGTATTGAACCCCGAAGATGACCGGCCGGAGCAAATGCTGCGTAATCGACGCGGTGCAGAAACTGGCCAGGGTCATCACGAAAACCACCGCGCCGGACATGCCGAGCGCGGTGTCCAGGCGCCTGGAAACTCCGAGGAACGGGCAAATGCCCAGGAATCTCGACAACACGAAATTGTTGACCAGAATGGCGCCGACGGTCAACTCCAGATAATATTGCATCCTGCTCCCTGGTCGTGATGGGTGGTTTTCGAAAGCGGAACTATTCGGCCATGTGGTCCATTTCCTGAAGCATGATGCCGGTGCCGTTGGCAACCGCGCTCAGGGGCTCCTCGGCGATGAATACCGGCAGCCCGGTCTCCTCCATCAACAGCCGGTCCAATCCGTCGAGCATTGCGCCGCCGCCGGCGAGCATGATGCCGCGGTCGATCAGGTCGGCGGCCAGCTCCGGCGGACAGCGTTCCAGCGTGGTGCGGACCGCGACCACGATCGAGGTGATCGGTTCCTGCAGGGCGGTGCGGATTTCGCCGGCGGTGATTTTGACCGTTTTGGGCAGTCCGGCGAAGAGGTCGCGGCCGCGGACTTCCAGTTCCATATCGTCTTTGACGGGGTAGGCGCTGCCGAGCTCGATTTTGATGCGTTCGGCGGTGCGTTCGCCGACCATCAGGTTGTAGACCCGCTTCATGTGCTGGCTGATCGAGATGTCGAGCTCGTCGCCGCCGACCCGGACGCTCTGGGCGCTGACGATGCCGGACAAGGAGACGATCGCCACCTCGGTGGTGCCGCCGCCGATGTCGACGATCATGCTCCCGGCCGGATCGGCGACCGGCAGGCCGACGCCGATGGCGGCCGCCATCGGCTCTTCGACCAGGATCGGATTGCCGGCTCCGGCGCGCTTGGCCGAATCCTTGACGGCGCGCTTTTCCACTTCGGTGATTCCGGAAGGGACCGCGATCAGGACCCGCGGATGCAGCAGCCGCTGCAGCCAGGGCACCGAACGCATGGCCTTCTGGATGAAATAACGCAACATTTCCTCGGTGACTTCAAAGTCGGCGATCACCCCGTCCTTCATCGGGCGGATGGCGCGGATGTTGCCGGGGGTGCGGCCGAGCATGCGCTTGGCCTCGTCGCCGACGTTGAGCACCTCCTGGGTGTTTTCCTTGATCGCGACCACCGAGGGTTCGGAGAGCACGATGCCCTTGTCCCGAACGAAGACCAGACAGTTCGCCGTACCGAGGTCGATGCCGATGTCGGTGGATATGAGCCGACTGATCCGCTGTAAAAACATAGTGCAATCTCCGTCATTTTCGCACATGGCGCGGCCCGGTGCGGCACGCCCGGCGTCAATATATGTTCAAACTCCCAAATATAATAAAGACCGATTTTCGAAAAATACAACCCGCCCCCCCGAAAAAAGCGTCGCTTTTAACGGGTTACAGCCGCTTTCTCCCGGTTCAGCAGCCGTACCGGGCATATTCGCCGAGCATTTCTTCGATGCGCAGCAGCTGGTTGTTTTTGGCGATGCGGTCGGTGCGCGACAGCGAACCGGTTTTGATCTGTCCGGCGTTGGTCGCCACGGCCAGGTCGGCGATGGTGGTGTCCTCGGTTTCGCCGGAGCGGTGGCTGATGATCGCGGCGTAGCCGGCCTTGTGGGCCATTTCGATGGCGTCGAGGGTTTCGGTCAGGGTGCCGATCTGGTTGACCTTGATCAGGATCGCGTTGGCGGCGCCGATCTCGATGCCGCGCGCCAGGTATTCGACGTTGGTGACGAAGAGATCGTCGCCGACCAGCTGGCAGCGCGAGCCGAGGCGCTCGGTCAGCAGCTGCCAGCCCTCCCAGTCGCCCTCGGCCATGCCGTCCTCGATCGAATCGATCGGATAGGAGCCGATCAGTTTTTCCAGGAAGTCGACCTGGTCGGCCTGGCTGAATCTCTTGCCGGCGGCGCCCTCGAACTTGGTGTAGTCGTAGACGCCGTCGGTATAGAACTCGCTGGCGGCGCAGTCGAGCGCGATGGCCACTTCGCTGCCCGGCTTGTAGCCGGCGGCCTCGATCGCGGCCACGATGCAGTCCAGCGCCTCGGTGGTGCCGCCGGAGAAGAGCGGCGCGAAACCGCCTTCGTCGCCGACCGCGGTCGACAGCTTGCGGCCGTGCAGCAGCTTTTTGAGCGAATGGAAGACCTCCGCGCCGCAGCGCAGCGCCTCGCGGAAGTTCCCCAGCCCCACCGGGCGGATCATGAATTCCTGAAACGCGATCGGAGCGTCGGAGTGCGACCCGCCGTTGATGATGTTCATCATCGGGACCGGCAGCACCTTGCCGTTGACGCCGCCGAGATAGCGGAAGAGGGGGATGTCGAGGTAATTGGCGGCGGCGTGGGCGCAGGCCAGCGAAACGCCGAGGATGGCGTTGGCGCCGAGTTTTTCCTTGTTGCGGGTGCCGTCGAGTTCGATCATCGCGTGGTCGACGCCGATCTGGTCGAGGGCGTCCATGCCTTCGAGCTCGGGGAAGATGCGTTCGTTGACGTTGTCGACGGCCTTGAGCACGCCTTTGCCGGCGTAGCGGCGCTTGTCGTTGTCGCGCAGTTAGAGCGCTTCGTTGGTGCCGGTCGCGGCGCCGGAAGGCACGGCGGCGGTGCCGCCGGCGCCCGCGGCGAGGGGGACGTCGAACACCCCCGGCGGAGTTACGCCGGAGTAGAGTATTTAAAAGGCGAGGGTTTACAGTAAGTCGGAC